>NZ_AQOK01000126.1:0-783 GCF_000364645.1 Xanthomonas sp. SHU 308
CCCTACACCTGGTCCGGCCTCACCCATCCCGATGCCAGTCAATGGTTGCGCCAGTTCGAGGCCGATGCTAGATAAGCTGATCTCAATGCCGCGTTAGACGGCGAAAGGGTGTTTAGTCAAAGGTGCGTCTGTTCAATAGAAAAATCTTCCAAGGATGTGCAGCATGAAGACCTTGCCCTCCAGCCCTCCCGTGCCGCAGAAGCTGCAAGAAATACTTGGGGAATACCCGGAAAAAATTCAGAAACTTCAAAATGTGCTTGATAATTACTGTAAAAATCCAAATCCTCCGATGCCATTTGATGGTGCGGTGTGGATTCTGCAGGACACGCTTGGCTCTTTCATCTTAGAGGCGCGTGAGGAACTCAAAAATGCTAAGGCTGGCGGCGATCCGTTGGTTATAGAAAATGCAAAGAGAAAGGATTTTGCTGTCGGATCTGCCTTGTTTAATATGGGTGGAATGCCTGATTTGCATGCTTACTTTGAGCGGAATGGGGGTGCCTTATGAGTGATGGTAAACTTCCAGGTGGTGAGCATGAAAGGATTTTTGGCGAGGAAATAATTCCTAAGAGCGGATTGTCTGAAAAATCTTCCTTTCAGCATCCGAGGGCTGTCATTTTGGCTGGACAGCCAGGCGCCGGAAAAGGCAGTCTCGCCGAGATGGCTGAGCGTGAACTCGACTGGAATGTAGTCAAGATCGACCCAGATAAACTGCGAGAATTTCACCCGCAAGTCAGCGACTTTCGCGACGCCCACCCCTACACCTGGTCCGGCCTCACCCATCCC
>NZ_AQOK01000127.1:0-2310 GCF_000364645.1 Xanthomonas sp. SHU 308
CCTCAGCCTCACCGGCACCACCGTGCAGGCCGGCAACAATGCCGCGTTGCAAGCAGATAACAACCTGTTGCTGCAACCCACAGCGCTGCGTGACGAATCCGGCTTGATGCGCGGCGGCGATACATCGAGTCTGACGGTCGGCGGCAATCTGCAACTGGCCGCCGGCAACGATCTAATCATCCGCCAGGCGCCGGTGAAGGCCGGCGGCGACCTGATGGCAGACCGTGACCTGCCCCCATCGGCCATACCAGTGATTACTGATAAAGCCCGGGGTTGAAGGGTACTGCGTTGTCGCCGGTTTGTGCTCGGTGGTTGGAGGCAAACTGCGCTGGCGGGATGCGACCACAGCTGCTGTGCGGACGTACCTCGTTGAAGTCGCGCCGCCAATCGGCGATGACCTCGCGAGCCTGCATCAGCGACGTGAACCAGTGTTCATTGAGGCATTCATCGCGGAACTTGCCGTTGAAGCTCTCGATGTAGCCGTTCTGCATGGGTTTGCCGGGTTCGATCAGGATGTGTTCGATGCCATGCTGCTGTGCCCAAGCGATGAAGGCGCGGCTGGTGAACTCCGGGCCGTTGTCCGTGCGCACCGCGCGGGGATAGCCTCGGAAGCAGGCGATCTGCTCCAGCACACGCACCACGTAGGCCCCGCTGATGCCATGGTCCACCGCGATGTCAACGCATTCATGGGTGAAGTCGTCGGCGACGGTCAGGCACTTGATGCGGCGGCCACTGGCCAACTGGTCGAAGACGAAGTCCATGCTGATTACCTCGTTGGGATGCCGCGCTGGCCGTAGCTGCTGCCGCTGTGCCGCCGGGAACTTGGCCTTCTTGCGACGGCGCACGCTCAGCTTCGCCTCGCGGTACAGACGGTAGATCCTCTTGTGGTTCACCTGCGGAAACTCCGGGCGCAGCAGGTCGTGCAGGCGGCGATAGCCGAAGCGGCGACGCGCCTGCGCCAGTTCGACCAGCCTGGCCGACAGGGTTTGCGTCGCCGGCGTGGGCCTCGGCGCGTGGCGGAAAGCATCGCGGGAGATCCCCGCAAGGCGACAAGCCCGGCGCTCGCTGATCGACGTCAGCTCGCACATGCGCCGGATTGCCTCGCGCTTGCGTTGCGGGGCTAGCGTTTTACCCCGAACCCGACCTTCAGCGCCTCAATGTCCAGGTGCGCCTCGGCCAGCAACCGCTTCAGGCGGTTGTTCTCCTGCTCCAGCTCCTTCAGGCGCTTCGCGTCTTCGGCCTCCATGCCGCCGTACTTGGCCCGCCACTGGTAAAAGCTGGCCGGGCTGAAGCCGTGCTGGCGGCACAGCTCAGCCACCGCCATCCCGGCATCCGCCTGCTTGATGAACCCGATGATCTGCTCGGTGGTGAAACGACTCTTCTTCATGTCCGTCCTCATAGTTGACGGACTTTACAGCTTCACGTGGTACGGCTCAGCGGGGGCAGGTCAGGCTCATAACTGCGTAAACTGTGCAATTGCAACTGATGCAACCTTGGCAGGAAATCCAGCTTCAGCGCTTCCGATAAATTCAACAGATGGTGTCTCAATCACAGTATTGGAAAAGCAGTTCGGCACAAAATTTTTGTCGGTCCCATCTGCTGAAAGTATCTATCAGAAGATGATTGACATAGGCGCTGGTGCGCGTGGAATTGTATACGGCTCATATGGTCCTGGTCAGCCTGGGAATGTGTTTAATGTTGTAAACCAAAATGGGGGTCATTAGATTTTTGGATGGGCAAACAGGGAAGGCGGCTGACCTTGATAAATTCAAGTCGTTTAAATTTTTGAGGAAAAATTAATGATAGATTTTGAGGAGGCTTTGAAGGTGGTCGTTGGTCACCTGAGTAAGTCCTCAGCGCAGTTGGTGATAACTCACTCTGAAGAGTTTCCTGAGGGGTGGTTGTTTTGCTTCGATTCTAAAGAATATGTTGAAACGGGTGATTTCTCTTTCCATCTCGTTGGAAATGGTCCTATTTTGATTGATAAGGACACCGGCGAATTGCACGTTTTTGGTACGGCATTTCCGCCAAAGGAGTATGTTGAAGAATACTCTTTGAGGAAGAGAGGTAAGTAGCAAGATAAATAGTCGGTGCAAAAGGATCTGGTGGGGCGGGCGGTTTCAATTTGCAAGCGCAACATGTGATTTGAAGCGCGGCATCTGCATCTCATGTTCAGAGCGGCGTACAGGCGGTGCTGACCGCCGGCAGCGTGCCCACCCAGTACCAGCAGATCGATCCTGGCACCGGCCAGGTGCCGCAAGTGGTTGGCGGGGTCGGCGCGCCGCTGGGCAACATCGTGCTGCCGATGGG
>NZ_AQOK01000128.1:0-14069 GCF_000364645.1 Xanthomonas sp. SHU 308
TCCCTAATTAACCTGTCCGAGAAATCGGGGGTGGCTCACCTGAAGTTGGAAACGGATGAAAGCGGGGTCGAACAGTGGTTGACGGATAACGATCCACTCAGATGAAGCAATCTGTTCATGATCATTCTTCTTACCGACTAGCCAAACGCGGTTGATACGAGGATTGATTTTGCAAAGAAGAACGTCATCAGGCTCCACCTTCTGCTTGGTGGAGCCGATATCCTTTCCATCGACAATTTCGGGCTTCCGCTTTGGAAAGACGGGGACGCTGTAAAGCTCAAAAGGTTGCGATGGAGCCTTCGCAGGATTCAGAGTCTCCGACCTATAAGTGTTGACTGAGCCGATTTCCGTCTCGCTCCACCCAGCCGGCAACTTACTCACCGTCCACCTCGCTGCTGGTCATTTCCAGCCCCATCACTTCGGCCAGCAGCCGCTTCTGTTCCAGCGCCTCATCACCGGCGCCCAGCGCCTGCATCAGCGCGTCGAGTTCGCGCAGCGCTTCGCTGAGTTCGGCCATCGCTTCGGCGGCCAGTACTTCGGGCGCGGGCAGGCTGTCGGCATCGACGCTGTCGGCGTCCTTGAGCCAGCTGATATCCAGCGAGTCGCCGCGCTCGGCGATCTGGGCGCGGGTGAAGCAACGGAAGCGGCCTTGCTCGCCTTCATCGGTGCGTGGGCTGGCGCCGTTGGGGTCGGTGCCGTAGGCCTGCTCGAACGGTTTGAGGTGCGTCGGCCCGAACGGGGTGCGCTTGCCGAAGCTGGGCATGTTGCTGCGCAGGTCGTAGATCCAAGTGGCCTGGGTGCAGCCGGTGTCCTGGCGTGGGTTGGCGGCGGTGCCTTTCTGGAAGAACAGCACATTGGTCTTGACGCCCTGCGCGTAGAAGATGCCGGTAGGCAGGCGCAGCAGGGTGTGCAGGGTGCACTTGTCCATCAGGTCGCGGCGGATGTCTGTGCCGACACCGGCCTCGAACAGCACGTTGTCCGGCAGCACCACGGCGGCACGGCCACCGGGCTTCAGGCCACGGTAGATGTGCTGCAGGAAGGCGAGCTGCTTGTTGCTGGTCTTGTAGGTGAGGTCGTCACGGGTGGGGCCGCCGCCGCCCTTGGCGGTGCCGAACGGCGGGTTGGACAGGATGATGTCCGCCTTGGGCAAGGCGGCGCCGGCATTGCCGAGGCTGTTGCCGAGCTGGACCACGCCGGCGCCTTCGCCGGACATGCCGTGCAGCAGACAGTTCATCAGCGCCAGGCGGCGGGTGCCGGGCACCAGCTCCATGCCGGTATAGGCCTTGTGCTGCTGGAAGCGGCGGGCCTTGTTGTCGAGCGTGTACAGAGCGTTGGTGTTGGCCTTGATGTAGGCATCGGCGGCGATCAGAAAGCCGGCGGTACCGGCGGCCGGATCCTGCAGGGTTTCGCCGGGCTGCGGCTGCAGGCAGCGGATGATGGCGTCGATCAGCGGGCGCGGGGTGAAGTACTGGCCGGCGCCGGACTTGGTCTCGTTGGCGTTTTTCTGCAGCAGGCCTTCGTAAAGATCGCCCAGGCCGTCCTCGCGCGCGCTGAACCAGTCCAGCCCGTCCAGCGCGGTGACCAGGGTTTCCAGATGGCGCGGTTCCTTGAGGCGGGTCTGCGCGTCGGCGTAGATGGCGGCGATCATCGGATCGCTGCTCTGGCCCAGGTCCAGCAGCATCTGCCGGTAGTGGTTGAGCAGGTTGAGGCCGGACTTGCCGTTGAGATCGGGCCAGCGGCTGCCGGCGGGCAGCTTGTGCTCGAAGTTGGGATTGTTCTGCACCTGCTCGTATTCCATCTTGACGAACAGCAGCAGCACCAGCTCGGTGACGTAGTCGCTGTAGTTGATGCCGTCGTCGCGCAGGACGTCGCAGAGGTTCCAGAGTTTCTGGACGATGTCGTTATGGGTCATGGGGTGCTGCCTTGTTCTGAAGTGGTGCGGGCCGGCAGCGCGATGCTGGAGGCCGGCGTGTTGATGGCGTAACGGGTGCTGCGGCCGCTGCCGGGCAGGCGGCGCAGGCAGCCTTTTTCCAGCAGGTCGGCCAGGTGGCGGGTGGCGGTGGCCTTGGAGACCTTGGCCACGGCCTGGTAGTGCGAGGCGCTGATGCCGTGTTCGAAACCGCGCTCGCCGCCATCGAGCAGGCGGTTGAGCACCTTGACCTGTTCGGCCGACAGCGGCTGTGCGTGATGCTGCTGCCAGAAGCGTGCTTTGGCCAATACCCGATCGATGCGGTGCAGTGCCTGCACCAGGCTGTCGTGCAGGGTGGTGAGGAACCAGCGCAGCCAGCCGGTGATGTCCAGCGAGCCTTTCTGGGTGGTTTCCAGGCTGCGGTAGTAGCCGCTGCGGTCGGCGAGGATGCTGGCCGACAGTGCATGGAGGCGGATCGCCTGCGGTTGCGCCTGGGCCAGGGCGAGATCGGTGAGTGAGCGAGTGAGGCGGCCATTGCCGTCGTCGAACGGGTGCAGGGTGACGAACCACAGATGGGCGATGCCGGCGCGCAGCAGCGGGTCCAGCGTGGCGTCGGTGCGCGAGCTGGCGAACCAGCCGAGGAAGGCGGCGAGCTGGGCGTCCAGACCGTCGCGCGGCGGGGCTTCGAAGTGGACGATGGGGCGGTCGAGCCGGCCGGAGACGACCTGCATCGGCGCATCGCCACGCAGCGCGCCGATGCGGATGCGACTGGGCAGCAGGCTGTCCTGTTCGGCAAACAGCCAGCGGTGCCATTGCAGCAGGCGGGGCAGGTCCAGCGGGGCGTCGGCGCGGCCGGTGGCGTCCAGCATCAGCTCGGCCAGCCCCTCGCTGCGGCCAGTGGTGCGGCGCGGGCTGTCTTCGGCCAGGCCCAGATGGCGGGCCAGCGAGGAGCGTACCGAGCCGACATCCAGCCGCTCGCCTTCGATGGCCGAGGAGGTGACGATGTTGGAGAGCAGGGTGTCCAGCGCTTCGGCGGCCTGCTGGTCGCCGGCGACCGCGCCGGCCATGCCGAGCAGCTGGCCGTGGGCATGCTGGCAGTCGCGCAGCAGTGCCGCCAGGGCATCGGCCTGCCAGTGGAAGCGAGGCCAGTCGGGCTGCTGCCAGATCCAGCGGGGGCGAGGTTCGGTTGTTCGGTTGGACATTGGTGAGCCGATTGGCTGGATTAATTGGCTCTTTAGATGAGCCGATTATCCCGACTAATCGGCTCATATGCCAGTGTGAACCACCGACTCAGCCGGTCTGATCCCACAGATGCTCACCCAGATCGCCCAAGATCTGGTCCAGCCGGCCATCGAGCAGGCGGTCCAACTGCAGGGCGCCGCCGTCGCCGCTGAAGTTGCGTTGTACGGTGTCGCGGTCCATCACCACCTCGTGTATCAGCTGCTGGGCCAGCCGCTTGAGCCAGCGCCGCTGCACCGGCGTCCAGCTGCGCTGGGCATAGATGTCCTGCATGGCCTTGTCGACACGCTGCTCGAACGGCACTAATGCCTCGCCCAGCGCTGCGCGACGGATGTAGCCGATGATGCTGGCGGCGACCTCCTGCTGAGTGCTGTCGCGCCACGCGCCGCGCAGGTGGGCCTCGCTGTAGCCGTGCTGGTCGAGCAGCAGGCGCACCTCGCGCAGCTGGGCGCGGGTGAGGTCGCGGGGGCGGTTGACGATGACGCTGAGCGCGGCGGACTGATTGATCTGCTCGCGGATGAAGGCGTTGAAACTGTCCAGGTAATCGGCCGGGGCTTCGTTGACGCCGTAGTTCTGTGCGCGTTCGAGCAGGGTGTCAGTGTGTTCGGAAATGACCGGGTAGCGGTCGGTGCCCAGCAGCACGCCCACTTCGCCCAGTTGCTCCACCAGGCGCGGGTGTTCGCGGAGGAAGCTGGCGGCATTGCGCGCGCCGAGCTTGTGCAGGTGGGCGTGCAGCACGGCCGGCGCCACGCCCCAGGATGTTTCCAACTCGCTGAGCTTGTCGCGCAGGTCCGGGCGCTGCTCGGCGCGATGCTGGGCCTTGCGCAGCACGCGCATGATGCGCTGGCTCAACTGGTCGAGCGCGTCGTCGGCATGGCTGCCGCCGTCGCTGCCGGGGGCATCGAAGCTGCGCTGCTGGCCGAGCTCGTGGACCAGCTGCTCGATGCTGATGTTGGGGTCCTTGACCAGCGGGCGCATGGTGTCGACGTCTTCGAGCGCGGCGTACAGATCGACCGGATCGAAGATGCGGAACACGGTCTTGCCGATGTCGTCGCAGCGGCGGGTGGCGCGGCCCTTCATCTGTTCGTAGAGGATGCGCGAGCGGACCCGGCGCATGAACACCAGGTTGGCGATACGCGGCACATCGATGCCGGTGGTCAGCAGGTCGACGGTGATGGCGATATTGGGGTAGCGCTCGTTCTTGTAGTTGCGGATCAGCTGGTCGACCTTGTCGCTTTTGCCGGTGATCACCGCGACGCTGGCCTGGTTGTAGTAATCGCCATGGACCTGTTTGAAGGCCTCGTCCAGCTGGTTCTTGACGCGTTCGGCGTGGGGCTGGTTGACGCAGAAGATCAGGGTCTTTTCCTCGCCGTCCGGGTCCAGTTCGATGGCGAGCTGCTCGCAGACGACCCGGTCGAAGTCCGCGGTGATGACACGCCGGTTGAACGACTCGATATTGAAGTCGAGCTCGTCTTCCAGGTCTGCGGTATCGACTTCGCCGGTCTGCGTGTTGATGACGCTGACGCGCTCGCCGCGATCGAAGTGGATGCCGTTCTTGCCGAGCGCGGTGATGTAGCGGATGGGCGGCTCGTGGTCGATCAGCCAGTCATCTGCCACTGCTTCGCGGTAGCTGTAGGTGTAGATCGGCTTGCCGAAGATTTCGGTGGTGTGCTTGGCCGGCGTGGCGGTCAGGCCGATACGGCAGGCATCGAAGTAATCGAGCACGCGGCGGTACTGCGACAGGTATTGCGCGTGGTCGCGCACGGCCAGCTCGCCTTCGGTCATTTCCTGGTCGAGCGTGTAACCGCGGTGGGCTTCGTCGACGACGATGCAGTCGAAGGTGCCGATCGGTGGCGGGTCATCGGACTGGAAAATGCGCCGGACCATCGCCTGCACCGTGGCGACCTGCACGCGGGTCTCATCGGCGGTGCGGGTATCGCCCAGGCCATCGAGGTTGTAGATCTGCGCCAGCGTCTGGTTCTGCTCCAACTGCATGTCCTGCATCGTCTCGGTGGCCTGGGTGCCGAGCGCGGAGCGGTCGACCAGGAACAGAATCCGGTGGAAGCGCTCGGCCTTGAGCAAACGGTAGATCAGGCCAATCATCGTGCGTGTCTTGCCGGTGCCGGTCGCCATCGCCAGCAGGCAGTTGCGTGAGCCCGATGCCAGCGCGCCTTCCACTGCCTCGATCGCGCGCTGCTGGTAGTCGCGCAGGTTGAGGTAGGCGAAGCCTTCCTGGGCCAGGTCGCGCTCGGCCTGGTCGCGATCGCGGGTGAGCAGATCGGCGATGTCCTCGGGCGTGTGGAACTTCTGCAGCGGGCGCCGCAGATTGGCCGGTGAGCGCAGGTCGCGGAACCAGATGCCCGATTGCTCGGCCAGCTGCTTGATATAAGGACGGCCGTTGCAAGCGAATGCCAGCGGCACCTGGAAATGGCCGCCCTGGCCATCGGCCCAGCCTGCGATCGAGCTGGTGGCCGGGTAGGCGGGGGCTAGCTCGCCACGCATCACGAAATCGCGCGCGTAGCGCTCGGCCTGGGGAATCCGGTCGGCGATGTTGATCTGCTTGCGCTTGGCCTCGACGATGGCGACCGGGGTGAGGCCGGCGAACAGCACATAGTCGGCGTTGGCACGCGGCACCTTGGTGGGCCATTCGGCGATGGCGAGGTTGCGACCTTTTTCCGGGCGGATGCCCTTGGCGTGGGTGAGATCGAGCGAGTCTGCTTCCCAGCCGGCCTCGCGCAGCTGTTGGTCGATCAGGATGCGGGTGAGGTCTTCGCTGAGGTCGAAGTTGTTGCTGGCCTGCTGGGTGGCGCCGGCGACCTGCTGGGTGGCGGCCTGGCGGGCGGTGTCGGGCTGTTGCAGGTTGGCGAGGCGCTGTTCGAAGTCCTGGCGAAGCCGTTGCAGTTCCTGTTCGCGTTGAACTGCCAGCGCCGACTGCTCACGCGCTTCGACATCCATCGCTTCGGCGAGCTCGGCGTTGAGCTTGGCTTCGCGGTCCTTGAGTTCAGCGAGCGCCTGGCTCTGGTCGTGTTGCTGGCGGGCGGTATCCAGCTCCGCTCTGAGGCGACTGACTTCGGCCTGCACTTCGCGCAACGGCGCGGCTGGATCCTTCGGGGGCACGAAAGCACCGGCCTTGAATTCGGCGGCGTTCCTGCCGAAGGCTCGGTGATACCAGACCGCCAGGTCGCGGGCGACCTTCAGGCCATCCATCGCTTCGCGGTGTTGCGTGGTGAAGCCGTGGGTCGCCTTGTTGCCCTCGACCCGCAGCACGTGGAACAGCTCCTGGATCCGCCGGTCCAGGCGTAGCTCGCGCGCGAGCTGGTAGATCAGATCTGCCTGGGTTGTCCGTTGGTCGTGGATGATGCCGGCACGTCCCGCGAGATCCTGGGCAAGTGCTTCGGCGAACTGCCGGAGCTTGATTAGCGTGGTGTTGGGATCACTGGCAAAGACCTGCTCGGCCATCGAGGCCAGTTTGAAGAAGACCGGATCGTGTTCCTGCAGGAAGGAAAAGTTGCTGTCGACAGTCACTCGCGTATCCGTACTGAGGGGCAGGGCGGCCAATGGCATCTTGTGATGCGAATAGTAGGCCACGCCGTGTGTTGTGGGTATCGGGCCTGGATGCAGGGTGATGATCGTGCCGCGCGATCTGGCTACATCCATCGGCAGGCGTAGCAATGGTTTTTGTCGTTATTTATCCATTTGAGCAGGTCCGGGCAATCACCCGTTCGTCGGCGTAAGGAAGTCTTGACGTGGCTGGTTGCCAGTAGCATTCTCGAGCCACGGAGCCTCGAAACTCCGCTTACAGCGGTACCCACCTCCGATAAACCGGTGGGTTTTTTGTGCCTGCATGTTTTGCAGGCGCAACCGACGCGATGCCTGCGTCGGGAGGGCGGTGAATACAACACCCGCAAGGGGAATAAGCCCGCCGGCTGTAAGCGGTTTCGAGCCTCCCGACTTCCCGTCCGCCGTTCGCGGCGGACGGGTCACTTCGATGGAACGAGGAGGCAGCGATGTCGTACGACCGTTTGGATGACGAAGACATGCCCGGGGCTATTTCCTGCCGGAGGAAAGCCAGTTCCGGCTGACGAGGCTGAGCGACCACGTCAGGTTCCTGGCCCGCATGGCGCAGCCGCGCACGCAAGCCGAAGAGCGTGCCGCCGAGCCGAAGGTGCGCATGGGCGAACTGGCATTCTGCCTGGAGCTGCTCGCCGATCAGGTGGACCTGGTGCTGGACGAGGTGTCCTACCCAGCGCAACGTACCGGCAAGACGGGTGTTACCCGGCCCGATGCCATTGCCGAGGTGGCGCAAGCAGTGGGCGGCGGATTCCGGGTCACGCTGGAACAGATCGACCGGCTCAACCTGCTGGTCGAGACTGTCTCGGCCCACGTGCGGGTGGTGGCGGTCGGCGATGCGACCAAGCGCGCCGGCAAGACGCCGCCCGAAATGGGCGACGTGATCTTCGATGCGGTGGCCGAAGTGCGTACGCTGCTGACGCAGATTGAAAGCCAGCCGCTGCGCCATCCATTGCCGAAAAGCGATGTGCGCGAGGAGCGGGCGGTCTATGCGGTGGGGCGGGTGTCGCAGGCCGTGGGCGGCGAGCGCTTGCACTGATCCATGAGGCAGGTGGGGTGGGGCAGGGAGGTCTCGCCTTGGATCGACTGGCCTTGCATGGTCGGCGCTGATTCGCAGTGGGTTTCAGGGGGCTTCTTCGTCGTAATGTTCCTGCTCAAGGCCAAAGTTTTCTTCGGAACATCCGATTGGTGCTCTCGAAGGCGGGAACGGGCGCCGCCGCGTTCGATTCGAAAGTCCTTGGATGATCGGTCCTTCGGACCGCTGTGGAGCGCTTCCCGCTTTCGCGGGAATGACCTGGGGGAGGGAGCGCAGTGTCTTGCGCCTTTGCTGTGGGAAGGCGCTGGGCCCCCGCCTGCGCGGGGGTGACGGTCGGTTTTCGACGGCGCGGTCCGCTTCACGGTCCACGTCATCGATCAGGCAAAGGATCACGGGGCTTGGGGAAGCTGCTCGCAGCGGCCTCAATTTGTAGACAAGTTTTTTTATGCCGCGCCATCTAGCTTTACCCGGCGGCGCGCTCCGCGAGTAACTCAATTACTGGGCGCACTCCAAACCTGCCCCTTAACCCCACGCACACTCGCCTCCGCCACGCCATCCAGATCAAACACAATCACGCTATTGCCGCCTTTGCGCTGCCAAGGCGCCGGAAAATACAACGCCCGCTGCGGCCCGATATTCCAATGCCTTCCCAGGTTATGGCCATTGGCCCAGGCGAAGCCTTTGCCGAAGGCGCGCATGTCGAGGAACGTATCGGCAGGCGTGCCGATCTTTACCGTGCCGCGGTGGAAGGCGGGGCCGTCGATCTTGGCCGTGGTCCAGCCCGTGAGCTTGCTCGGGTCGTCCATCGGCAGGGGGAAGGTCTGCCAGCCGGTGAGGGGCTTGCCGTCGAGCAGGACGGGGTCGACCAGGCCGGCGTGGCCGTCGGGCAGGTGGGCGCCGTAGTTGATGCGGCCGGTGTTCTCCACCAGTACGTCGAGGGTGTGGGGGCCGGCGGGGATGTCCACGTCCACCGCCACTTGCTGCAGGCGGCGCTCGGCGCTGCCGGCCAGTGTGCGGTCGACGTAGACGCGGGCGTAGTCGCGCACCTCGCCCAGGTACAGGCTGCCCTTGCGCGGGCCGGTGACGGTGGTGCGGTAGAGGATGTAGCCGTAGGCCTGGCCGTAGCGCTCCATCGGCTGCGGGGTGTCGGTGGTGGCGGCCGGGGCGGGCAGGTTGTCCCAGAGCGAGGCGGATTCGCGCAGCGGC
Organism: Xanthomonas sp. SHU 308; assembly: GCF_000364645.1. Classification (NCBI taxonomy): domain Bacteria; kingdom Pseudomonadati; phylum Pseudomonadota; class Gammaproteobacteria; order Lysobacterales; family Lysobacteraceae; genus Xanthomonas; species Xanthomonas sp. SHU 308. The sequence goes on from NZ_AQOK01000128.1 coordinate 8,961, forward strand.
GTGGTGGGGAGTTCGGCGAAGCGGATCGGCTTGGGCAGCGCGGGCGGGGCGATGCCGGTGACGCGCTGGATGGCGTCGCGGAACAGGGTGAACTTGGGGGTGGGGCGGCCGGCTTCGTCGAGCACGGCGTCGTAGTCGTAGCTGGTGGTCTGCGGGGCGTAGTGGTCGCTGGGGTTCTTCTGGAAGTTGGCGCCATTCATGAAGCCGAAGCTGGTGCCGCCGACGAACATGTAGAGGTTCGCGGAGTGGCCCTGGCGCAGGATCCATTCGAATTCGCTGGCCTGCTTGGTGGCATCGGTGGCCGCGTGCTTCTCGCCCCACTGGTCGAACCAGCCGGCCCAGTATTCGCCGACCATCTGCGGTTGCCCGGGGCGGAACTTGGCCAGGGTCTCGAAGGCGTTCTTGGCGTCGCCGGGGGCGAAGTTCACCACGGCGAGGGTGTCGGGCAGGGTGCCGTTGGCGAGCACGTCGGGGCCGTCGGCGGTGAACAGCAGCGCCTTGTCGAAGCCGGCCTGGACGAACATGGCGCGGTTGCGGCGCATGTAGGCGTGGTCGTCGCCGTAGGAGCCGTATTCGTTCTCCACCTGCACGGCGACGATCGGGCCGCCGTTGCCGTTGAGCCGCGGTTTGACCTGGGCGGCGAGCGCGTCCAGGTAGGCTTGGCTGGCGGCGAGGAAGCGCGGATCCTGGCTGCGCACGCGCATGCCGGGCTCGGCGAACAGCCACGCCGGGTAGCCGCCGGCTTCCCACTCGGCGCACACGTACGGGCCGGGGCGCAGGATCACGTTGAGGCCTTGCGCGGCGGCTTCGTCGACGAAGGCGGCGATGTCGTTGTTGCCGCTGAAGTCGAACTGGCCCGGCCGCGGTTCCACCAGGTTCCAGAACACGTAGGTCTCCACCGTGTTCAGGCCCATCGCTCGCGCTTTCTGCAGGCGGTCCTTCCAGTAGGCGCGGGGGATGCGCTGGAAGTGGATGGCGCCGGAAATGACCTGGTACGGCTTGCCGTCGCGGATGAAGTGATCGCCCTGGGTGGCGAAGGCGGGCCAGGCGGTGCCGCTGTCGGCCGCGCGCACGTGGGTGGCGGGCAGGGCGAACGCCAGGGCGAGGGCGAGAGCGGCGAGGGTCTTACGCGGCATGGGGGATTCTCGAAAAAAGCGATGCGAGTGCGACAGTAGGACGACCGGAGCGCGCGCCGTCGTGCATCGGGTCACGCACAGGCGCGGATGTGGGGAACCACCAATCCCGATTCCCCAATCCCGATTCCCGGCCGTCAGCTAAACGATGGCGGCAGATCGTCCTTGCCCGCACCGAACGCGGTGTTGGGTTTGGGCCCCATCTCCAGTTCCAGCGTGCCGCCGGCGGCGAGGTCGGCGTGGCGCAGCCAGCTGCGGGTGTAGGGCTTGCCGTTCCAGCGCGCGCTCTGGATGTAGACGTTGGCCGCGCTGTTGCCGTGGGCGACGATGCGCAGGGTGCGGCCATTGCCTACGTCGAGTTCGGCGCGCTTGAACAGCGGGCTGCCCAGCACGTAGTTGGCGCTGACCGGGTCCACCGCGTACAGGCCCAGCGCACTGAGCACGAACCAGGCGCTCATCTGCCCGCAGTCCTCGTTGCCGGACAGGCCGTTGCGCGCGTCGTGGTACTGCTCGCGCAGCAGCCGCCGCACCATCGCCTGGGTCTTGTACGGCTGCCCGGCGTAGGCATAGAGATAGGCGACGTGGTGGCTGGGTTCGTTGCCGTGCGCGTACTGGCCGACCATGCCGTCGATGTCCGGCGGCGCGTCCGCCGGCAGCTCGGAGCTGGTGGTGAACAGTTCGTCGAGCTTGGCGACGAAGTGGTCGCGGCCGCCGAACAGGTCCATGTAACCGTACAGGTCGTGCTGGTTGAGGAAGGTGGCCTGCCAGGCGTTGGACTCGGTGAAGTCGCGCCATTGCGCGCTATGGCCCATCGCGCGCGGATCGAACGGGGTGGCCCACTGGCCATCGCTCAGCCGCGGCTGCACGAAGCGGCTCTCGCGGTTGAACACGTTGCGGTACTGGCGCGAACGTTCGCGCAGGTGCCTGGCATCGTCGTCGGCGCCGACCGCCTGCGCCAGGTGCGCCACCGCCCAGTCGTCGTAGGCGAATTCCAGGGTGCGGCTGACCGATTCGTCGACCTTGTCGCAGGGGATGTAGCCCATCTTCCGGTACAGCGCCAGGCCGTGCACGTCGTCGTCCATCGCACGCTTGCGCCACGCCGGGTAGGCGGCCTTCCAGTCGATGCCGGTGAAGCCCTTGGCATGCGCCTCGGCCAGCACCACGGCGGAGTGGTAGCCGATCATGCAGTCGGTCTCCACGCCCTGCAGTGGCCAGATGGCGACGCCCTGCGGGCATTCGTGGGCACCGCGCACCAGGCACTGCACCAGGTCGGGCACGCGCTCGGGCTGCACCAGGGTCAGCAAGGGATGCAGGGCGCGGTAGGTGTCCCACAACGAGTAGGTGCTGTAGTTGTGGTAACCGGCCGGCGCCTGGTGCACCTGCAGGTCCATGCCGCGGTAGCGGCCGTCGGTGTCGCTGAACAGGGTCGGCGCGATCAGGCTGTGGTACAGCGCGGTGTAGAAGATGCGGCGCTGCGCCTCGTCGTCGCTGTCGATGCGCACGCGGCCCAGTTCCTTTTCCCATTCGGCCACGGCGGCGGCATGCACGCGGGCGAAGTCGAAGTCGGGCAGTTCCGCGTCGAGGTTGGCCAGGGCGTTCTCGGCGCTGACCGCGGAAATGCCGACCTTGACCAGCAGCGGCGCGTCGGCGGCATCGGGGTAGTGCAGGGCCAGTTTCAGCCGGTTGCCGTCGGCGCTGCGCGCGCTCGCGGCCAGCGGCTGGTCGTCGGCATACAGCTGCGCGCTGGCGAACGGCCGCGACAGGCGCATGGCGAAGTAGATGTAGCGGCCCTTGGCCCACTGGTAGACGCGGCGGCCGCCGGTGACGGTCTGCGCGTCGACCAGGCGCAGGCTGGCGTCTTCGACGCGGGCGGGGATCTCCGGCTTGTCCTGCATGCCGTGGCACAGGTCCAGCAGCAGGTGCGCTGGCTTGCCCTTGGGGAAGTGGTAGCGGTGCAGGCCGGCGCGCGCGGTGGCGGTGAGTTCGGCATGCACGCCGCTGTCCTTCAGGCGCACGCGGTAGTAGCCGGGCGAGGCGGCTTCGTCGGCGTGGTCGAAGCGCGAGCGGTAGCCGGTCTCGGGGTGCTCGCGCGTGCCGGGCTGCAGCTTCACCGCGCCGGTGGCCGGCACCACCAGGAAATCGAGCATGTCGCCGATGCCGGTGCCGGACAGGTGGGTGTGCGAGAAGCCCATGATCGAGCCGTCGTCGGCGTGGTAGCCGGAGCAGGCGTCCCAGTCGGCGTTGTAGGTGTCCGGGCTCAGTTGCACCATGCCGAACGGCAGCGTGGCGCCGGGGAAGGTGTGGCCGTGGCCGCCGGTGCCGATGAACACGTCGACGTTGCGGGTGAGCTCGGCCTTGGCGCGCGCATCGGCCGGCAGCGCGTAGCTGCCGGCGCGTGCCTGCGCCAGGCGCGCGATGCCGCTGCTGCCGAACAGGGCCAGGGCGATGGCGCCCTGCAGGAAACCGCGTCGTGTGGCCATGGTGCTGTCCTCGGGGTGTGCAGCGGTGCGGTGGGGGTATGTTTGCTGTTGTGGGAGGGACTTCCGTCCCGACGCGTTGTCGGTCAGGCCCGTCGGGACTGAAGTGCCTCCCACAGATGCAGTGATCGCGTCAGGCCTTCAGCAACTGCGGCTTGCGCTGGTGCAGGTCGATGATCAGTTCGCCGAACAGGGTGTTGGCCCAGGCGAACCAGTCGCGGGTGAAGGTGCTCGGGTTGTCCTTGTCGAAGGCTTCGTGCATGAAGCCGCTGCCGGCGTCGGTGGTCTTGAGCCACTGCAGGCACTGGCGGATCTGCGCGTCGTCGTCGCTGGCCAGGGCGTACTGCATCAGCGACATCGGCCAGATCGTGCCCAGGCCGCTGTGCGGGCTGCCCACGCCGTCGGCGGCGCGGCCGCGATAGAAGTACGGGTTGCGCTCGCTCCAGGCCAGTTGCCGGGTGCGCAGGAACACGGGATCGCGGCGATCGCAGCAGCCCAGATAAGCCAGGCTCAGCAGGCCGGGCGCGTTGGCGTCGTCGATGAACAACTGGTTGCCGTAGCCGTCCACCTCGTAGGCCCAGAACGGCTGACCGTCGGCGTCGCGCATCTGCCCGAACTTTCGGGTGGCCGTCTCGACTTCGTCGGCCAGGGCGCGGCACTCGCCGGCGAAGGCGGCGTCGTGATGCAGCGCCTCGCTCATCGTCGCCAGTTGCCGCAGCGAGGTCACCGCGAACAGGTTGGCGGGGACGAACAGCGGGTACAGGCAGGCGTCGTCGGACGGGCGGAACATCGAGTGGATCATGCCGTTGGGCCGGGTCGGCTGCCCGTAGCCGTCCAGCACCAGGGTTTCGGTCGCCAGCGGCGAGGGCCGCTGGAAACTGTACGGGCCGCGGCCGTGCAGGCGCTGCTGCTCGCGGAAGGTGCGCACCACCACGTGCATGGCCTCGCGCCAGTCGTCGTCGAACGGCGCGGTATCGCCGCTGGCGCGCCAGTACTCGTGCGCCAGGCGGATCGGGTAGCACAGCGAATCCACTTCCCATTTGCGCTCGCCGACGCCGGGCTTCATCTCGGTGATGTCGGCCACCGACCACTTCAGGCGCTGGCTGGTGCCGTCGGGCAGGAAGGCGTTGGCATAGGGATCCAGGCGGATGCAGGCGGCCTGGCGCTGGATCAGCCCATGGAACATGCGCCGCAGCGCCGGGTCGCGCTTGGCCAGCGGCACGTAGGGATGCACCTGCGCGGAGGAGTCGCGCAGCCACATCGCCTCGATGTCGCCGGTGATGACGAAGGTGTCCGGCTTGCCGTTGCGGGTGCCGGTCTCGACGGTGGTGTCGAGGGTGTTGGGGTAGCAGTTCTCGAACAGCCAGGCCAGGCGCGGATCGGCGATGCCGGCCTTGACCGTGCGCAACTGGCGCTCGACCGCGGCGCTGACGAAGCGGCGCTTGCCCGGCGGCGGCCGCTTGCTGGGCAGCGCGGCGGAGGCCGAGGCCGCGGCGGCG
>NZ_AQOK01000129.1:0-23796 GCF_000364645.1 Xanthomonas sp. SHU 308
CGGGCAGCGGCTCGGGCAGCGGCTTCACTTGTTCGGTGTCCTGCTGCACCTGCTGCGCCGGCTGCGGCTTGTAGAAATCGTTGTCCTTGCGTCCGACCAGCCACACCACCAGGAACAGCAGCAGGCCGGCGGCGAAGGCGATGCCGACGATCGCGAGCAGGCGCCGCGGCAGATGCAGCACGATGCCGGACTTGGAGGACGAGGGCGACGTGGACATGGGACTCACCGTAGGGAACCGTTCGATTCTGGCATAGCCGCAGTGAATCGCGCGCCGCGGCGGGCGCGAGTCGGCAAAACCGCGACGGACAGGCGATAATCCCGGGTTCGTTCCCCTGGCACCCCGCGCCCATGCTCGATCCCGCTCTGCTTCGCCAACAGCCCGCCGACCTCGCCGAGCGCCTGCGCACCAGTCGCGGCTATGCGCTGGACGTGGCCGCCCTGGAGGCCCTGGAGGCCGACCGCAAGCGCATCCAGGTGCGGACCCAGGAACTGCAGAGCCTGCGCAACAGCCGCTCCAAGGCGATCGGCCAGGCCAAGGCCAAGGGCGAGGATGCGAGTGCGCTGATGGCCGAAGTGGCCGGCTTCGGCGACGAGCTGAAGGCCTCCGAGCAGCGCCTGGACGAGATCCGCGCGCAGCTGGAGACGCTGGCGCTGGAGATTCCCAACCTGCCGCAGACCGACGTGCCGGTGGGCAAGGACGAAGCCGACAACGTCGAACTGCAGCGCTGGGGCAGCCCGCGCAGCTTCGATTTCGAGGTCAAGGACCACGTCGAACTCGGCGCGCGCCACGGCTGGCTGGACGGCGAGGCGGCGGCCAAGCTGTCGGGCGCGCGCTTCACCGTGCTGCGCGGGCCGATCGCGCGTCTGCACCGCGCCCTGGCGCAGTTCATGCTGGACCTGCACACCGGCCCACATGCCTACCAGGAAACCAACGTGCCGGTGATCGTCAACGCCGACAGCCTGTACGGCACCGGCCAGTTGCCGAAGTTCGAGGAAGACATGTTCGCCACCGCGCTGGGCGAACAGAAGCGCTACCTGATCTCCACCTCGGAAATCTCGCTGACCAACCTGGTGCGCGACGAGATCGTCGAGGCCGAGCGCCTGCCGTTGCGCATGACCGCGCATTCGCTGTGCTTCCGCTCCGAGGCCGGCAGCGGCGGCCGCGACACCCGCGGCATGATCCGCCAGCACCAGTTCGAGAAGGTGGAACTGGTCAGCGTGTGCCGCCCGGAAGACAGCGCCGCCGAACACGAGCGCATGACCCGTTGCGCCGAAGTGGTGCTGGAGACGCTGGGCCTGCCGTACCGCAAGATGCTGCTGTGCACCGGCGACATGGGCTTCTCCGCCAGCAAGACCTACGACCTGGAAGTCTGGCTGCCGTCGCAGCAGACCTATCGCGAGATCTCCTCCTGCTCCAACTGCGGCGATTTCCAGGCGCGGCGCATGCAGGCGCGCTGGCGCAACCCGGCCACCGGCAAGCCCGAGCTGCTGCACACGCTCAATGGCTCCGGCACCGCGGTCGGCCGCGCCATGATCGCGGTGATGGAGAACTACCAGAACGCCGACGGCTCGATCACCGTGCCCGACGCGCTGCGCCCGTACATGGGCGGGGCCGAGCGGATCGGCTGATTGCTCGGGCCCGGGGCGTCGGCCCCGGGCGTGCCTCGCGTCGCCGTTGCTGCTGCGCCGCCCTCCTGTCCGTCCCTGCGCTCAGGCAACGTGTCCTGATACGGGCAGTGCACCGCCTTGCGCCACGAGTGGGTCTTCGATCCGGACGGGGCAGGGCGCTCGCATCCAATGCCTGCTGCAGCACGCGCCGCAGCGGCGTTCCGCGTGCGCCGAGCTCCCGTTCCCGTCACTTCGCGCTAGCCCGGCCGGGGTTACCCTGCGACCGTCTCTGAGCCACCGCGCGAGCGCGAAGGGCGTCCCTGCAGCGCAAATCGTTGTAGGAGTAGAATGAACCGGATCCGATTGTCCCCATCGTTCTAAATATCGAAAGAACATGCACGACCTCAACGATCTGTACTACTTCGCCATGGTGGTCGACCACGGCGGGTTCGCCGCCGCCGAGCGCGCCCTGGGCATCCCCAAGTCGCGCCTGAGCCGCCGCATCAGCCAGCTGGAGAGCGACCTGGGCGTGCGCCTGCTGCAGCGCTCCACGCGCCGCTTCGCCGTCACCGACCTGGGCATGAGCGTGCATCGCCACGCCCAGACCATGCTGGCCGAGGCGCAGGCCGCGCGCGAAGTGGTCGACCGGCTCAGCGCCGAACCGCGCGGGCTGGTGCGGGTCAGCGTGCCGGTGTCGCTGGCGCAGATGCAGTTGCCCAAGCTGCTGCCGATGTTCTTGGACCAGTACCCCAAGGTGCGGCTGCAGCTGAACATCAGCAACCGCCGCGTCGACATCATCAACGAAGGCTACGACGTCGCCCTGCGCGTGCGTTCGCGCCTGGACGACGACGGCAGCCTGGTGATGCGCAGCTTCGGCCAGGTGCAGGAACTGCTGGTCGCCAGCCCCAAGTACCTGGACCGCGCTGGCCGTCCCAAGGACCCCGAGGAACTGACCTCGCACGTCACCCTCAGCATCAGCGAGGACGAAGCCCGGCAGCGCTGGGAACTGCACGGCCCGGCCGGCGAAGTGCGCCGCGTCGACCTGCAGCCGCGCGTGGCCGGCTTCGACTTCCCGCTGCTGCAGTCCATGGTCAAGGACGGCTTCGGCATCACCCTGCTGCCCGAGACCGTCTGCGCCGAAGCCGTGCGCAACGGCGAACTGGAAGTGGTGCTGCCGGAATGGTCACTGCCGCAGGGCATCTGCCACGCCGTGTTCGCCTCGCGCCGCGGCCTGCTGCCGGCGGTGCGCGTGTTCATCGACTTCCTCGCCGAACACCTGCCGCGCCAGATCGAAGCCTCGCGCCTGGACTGCGGTGGCAACTGCCCCGAACGCACCAAGGCCCGTCACTCGACCCTGGGTGCGATGGCGGTCGAGGCGGGTTGATCGAGCTGCCGGCCGAACACGTCGGTCGAGCAAAACCGCCGCGGGCGTGCGAAAATGCGCGCCCGGGCTGGTCGTCCTGGGTTCGGGGTTCAGCGGGTGTCGTCAGCGGCACCGACCGCCTCAAGCGGGGCAGGCACTGCAGCGTCGCGATCCAGCGGCGTTGAGTTTCAAGCGGCTGCGACGTTCTTCCGCAGCACCGCCGCGTTCGCAAACGGAGAGATGGCCGAGCGGTTTAAGGCACCGGTCTTGAAAACCGGCGAAGGGTCAAACCTTCCGTGGGTTCGAATCCCACTCTCTCCGCCAAAAAATGCGCCTAAATGTATGATTATAAAGACAAAGTGGCCGGATTAAACCGGCCTTTTCCGTGTTCTTTTCCGTGTCTCTGGGCTGCTACTGCTGTCGCGAGTCGACCCACGCATCCACCTCGCCACGCCGCCAGGCAACCAGCCGCCCCAGCCGTACGGGCGTTGGGAAGTCACCCACCGCCATCGCCCGATAGAGCGCACCAGCAGACAGCCCGGTGACTCGTAGCACCTCACGCAGCCGCATCTGTGGCGCTCCTGGTCTCTTGGCGGCTGACGTAGGCCAAGCGCGGCTCGCCAGCGCAAATGTTCCGCACTTGGCGCTCGCTGACATCGTGCATCCAGGCGACCCATGGTGCACTGAGCGTTGAATTGCGCCAGTAGTCGCGGATACTGGAATCGCGCATCCTGTCAGCCAGCACCTTGCAGCGTCCGAACCGCAACTCTGTTCCGCCGAACGTCGCGACTAGCTTTCGGGCAGCCTCATCGCCGACGATGGCCGCAGCGCGGTCAAATGAATTGCCTTCAGGCGTTGCCGGGATGTAGATGATGCCAGCGACGGAGCGTTTTCCGTCCCGCCGAACATGCCGCACATGGAAGACCTCGCCCGCTAAGCGCAGCGCCAAGTGGCGGCCGATAACGGCCGCCACCTCCTGGACTTGCTGGGGGAAAGCATGCATCGAAAGCGGCTTCACCGCTGCGGCTCCACGAAGACGGTAAGCGCGCAAGTCGAAGTAGTGATAGCCCCCGTGCTGATCCGGCGCAGCCGGCAAGTTACGCTTAGCTTCGACTCCCGGCGGGGTCCAGTTGCCGCATTCGTGGAGTTTGTGAAGCGGATGCCCCGCGATGTCCCAAGGCTGGCAAACGCATCCGCGCCATTGGAGACATCGGAGGGCACCACCCCTTCAGACAACACGAAACCAAACTGGACTTCGAAATCGCCTGCGTTTGAACCAGGCGGCAACCATGATCCGCTTTCGGTACTGCCGGTCCCGGTGCCATCTACGACCCACCGGCCATCGCTGCCTAGTGACAGGGAAATTGACGCGGTGATGGTGCCGGTCTGGCCGGAAAGTGCAGTGATCCCTCGCTGATAGCTGCGGCCGTCAAAGCCGAGCGAGTAACGAGCCGTGCCCTTAGCAGCCCACAGATTTGACACATCAACGCCGCCGCTGCGATAGCCTACATCGGCGCGTTTACCGCCGAAGGCGATGGGGGCATATCGCCGAGACAGGTCAATTCCACCGCTTCGCATCCCGCAGTCGCGTGCAAAGTCGCCCTGCACGTAGGGGTCGAACAGATCGTCGAAATCAACGCCGCCGCTTCGATATCCAGCGGTCATCGGATCATCTCCCGCACCTGGGCGAGAACCGAATCGCCACCCATGCGGACCATGCCGGATCGGCGCTGTATACGCCGCTTGAGGACAGCGGCCGGTGGACGCTTCTTCTGCTTGGGGCCATGCTTCCTCGGCAGAAGGGGCAAAAGTGCCGCCTCCCAGGCGAGAAGCGTCATCATCAACCCGAAAATCTGAATCATCGGGCGACCTCCGCGTCGTGCGCATCGAAGCGCCAACCGTGGACCCAGCTGCGGCGGGAGGGTGCGACCTCCTGCTGATCGGGGCCGCGCGCAGGGCGCAGCAGTTCCGCACGAACCTGGGCATCCAGGTGTGCCAGCACTCGGCGCACTTCGTCAGCCGGCAATTCGGGCCAGGCGTGCCGGACGCGACGTTCGATTTCTTCGCGCGCATCGGACGATGGCCGCCAGAGCGGATGCCGAAGTGCGGCACACTGGATCGCCAGGCGGGGGCCATCGTCGTCGTCAGCCAGGCGGCCGATGCTTGCCGAAGCGATTTCCGCGTGTGCCCACGCAGCGATCCCGGCCACGTCCGGCGCTTCCGTACCGAAAAACGCGGCGCGTGCCGCCGCGAAGCGTTCCACGAAACTGCGAGGGGTGGTCATGCCGCCACCCGCCAGAAATTGCGCTGCGCGTCCGGCACCAGGGCAGCGGCCCCCGCGAAAACGCTCAGCTTGAGCGCGCCGTCCCGGCTGGATCGGTCCGCGACCACACGGACCTCGCGGTCCAGCACGACCGCAGCGCGGCCGAAGCTGCCGACGAACGTACCCGAAGCGCTGTCGGTCAGTTCGGCAGCGATGCCAGCCGCGCGCAGCACGCCGTCAGCGCCAATTGCGGCACCAGCGGCAGCAGTGCCAACGATTGCCCGCAGTTCACCGAACTGGCGACCAGCGGCGGCGGCACTGGCGAGGCTGAAGGTACCCAGCGACGCGGCGCTGAGCGCTGCCAACAAAGCCTGATCTGCGATGCGGCCGACGCCCGCGAGGATCGACGCTTGTAGCAGTTCGTCGAGGCTGCCATCGTGCAGGCGATTACGGTAGTTATCGCGCGCGATTTCCAGCGCGGCGCCGAAGCTTGGCGCGCTGGACTGAACGGACCAGTCCACCGAGGCGGATGCGAGCGGCAGGGCCGTTGCGACCGTGGCGTTGGCGCCGTCTGCGACGACGGCCATCGTCAGTGGACGCACCACGGTCAGGCCGGATACCTCGCGCGCGAGAACGGGAATTTCCGGTCCAGTGCCGATACGACGCGGCGGCAGTGGTTCCTCGCGGACGAACAGAAGCGTGCCAGCAGCAGCGCAGCGGCTGTGAGCGAGGGCGATGTCCAGTGCGGAAAGGGCGAAGTCTACGACCGCGGGACGGCCTTTCGGGGTGCTGCGCAGTCGGCCGTCGGCGTCGAACAGCCCGGCGAGGCTAGGCGAGACCTTGCCGGCCAGGTCCAGAGCGGAGTATCGCGCGGTGGATGCTGGCATCACGTGCCGGACATCACCAGCGGCGTCGGTAAAAACAGTGGCGCCTTGCGCAGTGCGAGCACCTTGAAGCAGGTTTTTAATTTCGTCAGACATTTAGTTTTGGTTCTCGGGTATACGGTGGCGGAATGCCCCGTCACGATTGATTTTCCGGGGGCGTAATATTCAATTCCACTTGCGGAATTTCCGCTTTCGGCGCAATCCGGTCCACTTCCGCGATTTCCGCGAGGCGGTCGCCGGCCGACAAGGCTGACGCACCGACATGTAAAGCAAGCTTTACACCATGGCCCGACAAGAACCCCTAGAACGACGGTACTTATTCCAATTCGCTATCCCAGGAGTAATAAGAAAACTAAATTTGGAATAGCACGCAGATTGGAATATCGGCGGTGTCGGCGACCCCGCAGGCCGTACCCCTTCGGGAAGGACCCGAAAAAGTGAACGGGGCGCCGTCCGTTCATAGTTGCGCCCCGACTGTCACAATGGTTCAGATGGTAGACAAGTGAGACCGGCCAGGTTGCTTGCACCGTGATGCGGGTCTAGTGTCTGCCTGCCAGCACCACCGAGCGCTGGCGAAACAGAGCGAATGGCTGCGGCCGCCATTCGATTACAAACGTTCGGCCCCACTCATGGATCAGAGATAGTATGCGCAAATCTATTTTGGCAATTTCTTTTTTAGCCGCCGTTGCAAGTGCCAGTGCCATCGCAGGCAACAGTAGGCTCAACCCTGATGATGTAATCCAAGGCATGGGCGAACGTCTGCCGGTCGGAAAGCAGAATGTCAGCTTGTCGCCTCTATTCAAGGTATACACCTTTGAGAAAGCGGGCCTCAAGTTCGTTCAGATCAACTCGCTTAAAGACGAAGTAATTACCGTCGTTTCCGTGACGCCCGGGGTGGATTCCGTTCTTCCGATTGGTTCTGCTGCTGAAAAGCAGATGGTTTCCGTCAGCGACGAAAAGAATCAGCCGATGGGGATGGTGACGGCTGCGGCAAGCTGCCCGTGCAATGCCACCGTGGTCTACCGGGATTCCATAACCACTATCGTGGTCATTTATGACAAAGATGGTAATTTCATCGAATCCTATAGGATTCCAACTGCGAAGTATTCGGCGCCAAAGTAAATAGCCAAGGCAGTTGGATCAAGCATAGGCCACCATGGGTGGCCTATGCTTTCTGGAATCCCTAAATTCAGCCCTCGGCGGCAGGCGGGCCGATCTGAACAAGTTGCCACGACCTCAAATCCCGTGTGTCGCGGACATGAATCGACCAATTGATGAAGCTCAAGGTGCCGCGTTTCGATGCAACAGTCTTGCTGCCTGCGGTCGAGAAGAATAGATAATTTCCTTGAAAAACGGCGGCGATAATCGGACCAATTTCTGTAATCGCAATGCTCAAGTGGCGCGGGACGACTTGTTTTCCAGTGGTCACATCACCATGTGGAAACCACTGAAAATCCTTAGCCAGCCCAACGCATATATCTGATGCATTATCATCAACCTTCCAAAGTGGTGAATTCAGTTCACCTGTAAGGTTGAGCAGATACTTTCCATCGTTCGGAATCTCAACCTTGAGCCGCCAATGCTCATCAGCAAACACTAGATCGCCAACTGCGGCCGATGCCACTGTCTTTTGTTCAAATGCATACAAATCCATCCTTGACCCCCTTTTACCTCAAGATGAGGTGGCCCAAATCTACTTCACGCCGCAGCCGGCCACCATTCAGGCGCGTAGACATTTCGCAGCCAGAACACGGCCACCCGCGCCCCGAATGTCCTTCCAAGTGCGTCCCGCCGCGCCGTGCAGGCCGGATGCGTTCGACAGCGCTCCACGATCAACCGTGCCGCCTCATCGCCACTCAGACGCCGGCCGGTGATGTCCCGGCGGACAGCGAGCCAGTACCGGTCGTCTTCTGTCTCCACCGGCACGCGATCCAGCACCCGGCGTGCATTACGCCGTGCCGCAAGCTCGGCTGTTCGGGACCAGGACTCGGCCGTGACTTCGTACCACCGGTTTCGATCCGATCCACCCCCACAAGCCCCTAGACTACCTAAGGTGTTCTTGGCACTTGTGGGGGTGGCTGTTCCCTCGCGGCGCTTCAGGGCCAAACCCATACGCTGAAACAAATCGATCACCGCCTGGGTGGCCGCTCGCCCGCTTGGCACCGCAAACCGCTCGCTGGCCCACTTGGCGCCCACAACTCCAAGCACCGCCAACAACTGCCGCCGAGCGAACGCTCGCTGCACCAGCACCTGCGCGACCTCGCCCGTGATCCGAAAGCCTGGCCCAAGCCGGAACCCGGCGAACAGGTCTGCGTAGGCACTGACCCTTGCCCGAGCGAACCGGCGTCGCGTCAGATCTTCGCCGGCTGGCTCCATGCTCGCATCGGCCAGACCAGCCGTAGCGGCCGTGAATCGGTCCCAGGCGCGCGGGCCGCGCCCGTCATCCCATATGTCTAGGTCGGCTTCGCACAGCGCCTCCTGCACGCCCAGGTCGCGCACAATTCGATGTCGCAGCAGCGCCGCGCGGTCGGCTTCGCTGATAGCGGGCCGCTCACGCAAGCGACGGGCCTCGAAGTCGCCCAAGTCACGCGCTCCCAAGATCGCATCGCGCTGCTCGCGGTTGATTTCGGCACGCAGCAGCTTCAGCGATTCGGCCGAGACCTCCCCATCGTCGGCGACAGTAATCGGGCGCACGGCGTAGCCCGCCGCCTCAAGCAGCCACCATACACCCGCAGCGAAATCCGCCCTCTGCCTGGCGTCGCCGGCTTCGATGTCCGCGACGAAGCCGTCCAAGTCGGTCGGAAGCACCGGGCGGCCTTCCAGTTCGGCAGCTTGAGACAGGCCATCCAGGATCGCGGCGGCTGAATCGATTTCCGTGCGGTTCGATGGTGTGGCAACGACTGAAATGCGCCGCAAGTAGCGCACGCGTCGCGCCATCTGCATGGCGTCCGCTGGTGTGACTGTCGCACCGGATGCGATCAGGAACAGACGGTCGAACCACGGCGCGCCACGATGCTCGATGGACACCCCCGACGAAATGACAGGGCTTGCAACCACCGCGTCGTAGAGACGCGACAGGCGGTCGGGTTCGGCTAAGAACGAGGCTTGCTCCCGATTACCAGCGTTATCAGACGTGACCAGCAGCACCCGACGCCCAGACGATTCCAGCAGCCGCGCGCACTCGATGGCGCGGGACTTCTCGCCGCATGCGACCCAAAGCCGGCGACCGTCAGCGAGTTCCGCGAGCATTTCGCCGTAAACGTGCCGCAGCGCATCTGGCCCGAATCCGAAGTCGCAGCGCAAAGGTTCGGCACGTGGTGCATCCACGTCGATCACACCGAAGCGCTCGCCGGGGCGGCAGGATTCCAGAAAGCGAATTGTTCGGTCGTCGATGCCGGCGTCGGCCACGATGATGCACTCAGCGCGCGCGACCAGTTCACGCAGCCCGACCAGGACATCCGCCATGGTCCGCTTGTCTGCGACAGTGACCCTCGCCGCGAGGCTGCGCAAGACCTGGGCGATTTCGTCGACGAACACCCAACGCGCCTCACGAAAAATCTGCGCGTGATCGGCCTTCACGACAGACGGCAAGCAGCTTGCCAGTGCATCAACGTGCACGGCTTCCTCGCCGCCCACGCGCTGGTAGTGGTCGCATCCCAAGCGCGTTGCAAGCTCAGCAATCAGAGATTGCCGATGCGCCAGCGCTACGAACCGGCCAGGCTGCTGCCGCGCCCACTCGGCGAACGGACGGCCAACGCGCTGCGTTTTGCCGGCGCCCATCGGGGCGCGCAGGACGATCACGCCTTGATACTCGCCCGCACCGAGTTCGGGCAGGCTGCGCACGCGCTGCACGTCGTGCCCCGCCAGAACAGCCGCGGACGGCCGAACCGCTGCCAGCGCGGAATCGCGCCGACGGTCGGTGATCCACCGGACTCCGCCCGCAATGGCGTCGACCGTGCCGGCGGCCAGCACATGCCGCGGCAACGCAGCCCGCAGCGCGTCCGCGACGGATTCGACCGTTTCACCGCGTGACGGAACGCTGAGCGCAAGGCGCTTCGCGACGGCCCAGGCGAATGCGGCGGCTTCGGTAGGATCAGTGATTCGTGCCAGCGCGCGTAGCGCTTCATCGCGCCCCGGCGGAACTTCAACCCGCGACAGGTCGAACACCCGCGAGAACACGGGCGCTTCCGGTTCCGGGGGCAGCTGCAGCACGCCCAAGCCGGCACGCACAGATTCCAGGCCGACGCGTTGGTGCAGGTCGTTGAAGTCCTCGCCGACCTGTGGAGGCATCGCCCAGGGCAACCCGGTTGCTTCTGCCGCGCGCTGCCCTGCGCCGTTGGTGTCGTGGTCAGCGGCCACGACATCGGCCAGACTGGCACAATGCACTAGGTTGCCTGCGTCGAACGCGATAATGACGGCTTCATCAGTAGCAGCATGGACACTGGCGCCCGTGGCGTAGCCCTCGCAGAGCCACGCGCGGCCAGCGCCACCGATTCGGAAGAATGTTCCGCGCTTCTGGCCGCCGCGCAGGAATAGCTTTCGACCGCCCGCGTCGATTCGCTGCACGTTAACCAAGCGCCCGCCTGGCAGGTGCGCCGGCACCAGCAGATCACCAGCGCGCACGGCGATGGCGTCGCTGATCCAGCGTTCTCGCTCGCTGTCCCAAAGGCTCGCGCGCATCGTCAGCGAGGCTACGCGCAGCCCATAGGAGCGCACGCCCTTTTTCAGTAGGTACGGGTGCGAGTCGTCAGCAGGTGCTGCCGAGTCCCACGCAGCACGGGCGGCATCGGCTGCAGCCGCGCGACCTAGTTCGTCGGCGGCTTCTCGCTCTGCTGCCCGCTGCTGAGCAATCTCTTGCGCACGAAGGATTCGTTCGGCGTAACCGTCTTCACGCGCGACGGCATCGTCGCCTGCAAGCTTGAAAAGCTGCCACGCCGCATCGCGCGGCTTCCAGTAGGTGCTGGCGCCACCGCGTTTAAACGAGCGAAACGTAATTGCAGGCCAGGCCGTACCGTCAGGATCGACGGTCACGGACGCGACCAGGAACTGCCGCTTATCGCGTCGGCCACTCAGGGCGGGTAAGTATCGGCGCGAACCATCAAGCGCTGGAAGCTCTGCCAGCAGACCACCAACCTCAGCGGCGGCTGTCTGTGCGTCGCCGAAGAACTCGGCTAGCGCATGCTCGGGTGTCGGCCAGCGGGTAGCGACGAAATCGCGGAAACGGGTTGAAGCCACTTGCTACTCACCCCACACGGCGCGCGCTGCGGAGCTACAAATGGCGCGAATGTCTGCCGCTCGGAACCGAACACGTAGCCCACTTGCGGCGGCTGCCGATGCGAACGCCGCTGGCGCGTATGCAACGAAATGGCAGCCGATGCTCCGTGTGTAGCAGGCCCAGCGGATCAGCCAGGCGAACATATGGTGCCTCAGTTCGCCTACGCTGCGCGCACGGTGGGCGCGTTCCAGGTGCCAAGATGCCGAGCGCTTGAATACCTCCGGCGGAAATTCGGACAGTAACCCGCGAACCGATGGCGCGGCATCCTGATGGCGAATCTCGCCGAAGCGGTTCTCGGGGTTCTGCAACGCCAGGCCGCGCCCATCGGCCTGGCGTTTTTTTTGTGCGCTCATCGGGGAGATGCCTCCGTGACTTCAAAGCGCGCGGCAATCCAGCGATCGACAGTGCTGGGGTCCCAGCCTATAGCGCGCGGGCCGATCTTAGAGGGGGCAGGGAAACGGCCTTCCGCGATATCGCGATAAAGGCTTGCGCGACTGCGACCCACGCGCGCCAAGACCGATGGGAGACGTTCAACTTGAAGGCGGTGTTCTGACATGTGTTAGATGCTCCATTTATCGCCCAAGTCGTCTCAGGCGTGGCGGCATCATTGCGCGGGGAGTACCGCTTGAGAAGTATTCACATTAGGGAATGGCATTTAAGATCAATGACTTAGGAATGGCTATTCACATGGCGATTTCTCATGTGAATACCCGCGTCATTCCGATGGCGATGCGAACGCGGACCAGTCTTCCATAAGAACACGCCGCTTCTTCAGTAGATCGCCGCGGGCGTAAGCGGCCTCGGCCTTGTCCTTCAACTGGTGGGCGAGGGCGTGTTCGATCACTTCGCGTGGGTGGTGGGTCTCTTGGCCCGCCCAGTCACGGAAAGAACTGCGGAATCCATGTGTCGTCAGATCGGACCGCCCCATCCGTTTCAGGGTTGACAGCATCGCCATATTCGACAGTGATGCACCCGGCTTCGCGCCGGGAAACACGAAGCTCGCGGCGTCATTGGAGGTGAATTCCTGCATCTGCATCAGCACTGCCGCAGCCTGTCGAGACAGAGGGACACGATGTTCCTTGCCTGCCTTCATGCGCTCAGCGGGTATGACCCAGGTTCGTTCCTGTAAATCGAATTCGCCCCAGCAAGCCCCTAGTACTTCGCTAGTGCGTGTGGCTGTCAGGATGGCGAATCGAAGTGCTGCCGCGCCTGTGCCGACTTGCTGTGCGAGGTCGGCCATGAATTGCGGTAAGTCGCTGTAGGGAAGGGCGGCGTGGTGCTGAACCCTCTTAGCCTGCGCTGGGGCTGCCAGAGCTTCTGAGAGATGCCCGCGCCACCGAGCGGGGTTTTCGCCTGAGCGATGCTTGTTAACGGTTGCCCAAGCGAGAACCCGTTCGATCCGACCGCGCACACGGCTGGCTGTCTCGTTTTTTGTGAGCCAAATCGGCTCCAATGCAGCGAGTACATGCGGTGTGTCTATCTGCTTTACATCGAGCGCGCCGAAGACCGGATGAGCATATGTCTCAAGGGTGTTTCGCCACTGGGCCTTGTGCTTGTCGTTCTTGAAAGCAGAAACCTTGCTTGCAAGGTACTTTTCAGTGGCCTGCGCAAAGGTCAGGCCAATAGATGCCTGGCTTCTGGCGCGCGCGGTACTAGGAACGATGCCGGCTGCCAGGTCTACCCGGAACTGCGCTGCGCGGGCGCGTGCCTCTGCCAGTCCTACGATACCGGCCGACCCTAGGCCCAACTCGCGGCGCTTACCTGCGCGCACGAATTCAAATGTCCAGGATACGGCGCCGCCGCCCCCGACTCGCAGGGCAAGATTGCCGCCGTCTGTGTAACGCCCAGGCTTTACGGTTCCTTTGATGGCTGATCTAACGAAGGTGGCAGAGAGGCGATGCAGGGTTCGGGCCACGTCTCGTTCCGTGAATTTTCCGTGTTTGATCGGGCGATGCTATCAGCTTTTCGGGGGCATAGTGAGACGAAGTACGTCATTTTATTTTAGTAATATCATGAGCTTGCGTTGATTCCAGTGTTCTGGCGTGATCCAGCGTTAACTGGCTCTGGCGGCCACTCTCTCCGCCATTTCCAGTTGCTTATTAAATGGCGACGCATGATTGCTGGTGTGACTCTGGCTCATTTGCAATTTTACAGCTTTTTAATAGTGAATCCCTGGGATCGATGCGATGAATTTTACTTGCTCATGTTTGGAGTGCGCGTCTGAGCGAAAACATGGGTTCCTCTATGTGCCTTTTCATCAGCAAGGTATTTATCGCGTTACTTGTGGAAATGGGCATCGGATTGTTTTCATCGTTCAGGAGCATCCCTTTGAAGTTCTTTTTCATATCGCTTCCAATGCTGTAATCGACGGCTATTATCGAGAGGCCATCACATCATTTGCGGCAAGTCTTGAAAGATTTTATGAGTTCACGGCTCGGGTTCTTTTGTTGGCGCGAGGCTTGGATCACTCGCTGATCGATGCGTCGTGGAAGGCAATCACTGATAAGTCTGAGCGCCAGTTGGGAGCTTACATTGCTCTTTGGTCCGCTCACTTTATGGAGCCTCCAAAGATGCTGTCAGGATCACTTGTACAGTTTCGCAATGATGTGGTGCATAAGGGCGTAATACCGACCCAAGATAAGGCGCTTGATTTTGGACAGGCCATCCTGGAGTTGATTGCGACACAGCGTGACAAGCTAAAAGCCTCTTGTCATGCGGAAATTAATGCTGTTGTGATGAATAGGAATGCCGGTTTGATTAGCTCAGTCGCCGGCGAGCCAAAGGTCGGAGTTGCTACTGTGGACTCGGCGGTGGGACTTTCGTCTTCTCAATCGGAGCCTCTAAAGCAAGTCATCGAACGTATGCGGCGAGATCGTCATGATATCGATATGGCTGTAAAGGCTCTCGATGGCTTTTCGCGTCAAGTTGATGGCTGCTAGGTCTCGAAGAAAATATGGCGACTTTGAAGTCGCGTCCTGCGCTAAATCGGCACCGGATTTCTCATTCATTTCGTAAGTTGTAACTTCTCGTGCCCCGGTGCTACCGTCCCCTCGAGCTTCCAAAAGGGTCACCCGGTTTGGCGAGCAAAGCGTCTCTAGGACAGTGGCGGACACGGATGCTGGCCGGGATCGGTGGCATTGCTGCGATCGTGGTGGGGTGGGGCATCGGCTTGTTCGAGGCCAAGGAGGTGCCGGTGCCGCCCTCGCTGCAGACCGGGAAGGACGTCGAAGCAGGCGAATGGTCGCTGCGCTTCGATCACGTAGAGAGCAGCGACCGGTTACCGGATGGCGAGGTGGTGTCGCGCGACGGTCGCAAGGCGATCGTGCTGTATCTGCAGGCGACCAATCGCACCACGCAGACCAGCGGCTCGCTGGTGCAGGCGGTGGCGTTGAAGGCGCCGCCGCGCGGGGCCGATGCGCGGCCGACGGCCTATCTGTTGCGCGATCGCGCGGCGACCACCGAGTTGCAACCTGGCCTGCCGGAACAGGTCGCTCTGGTGTGGACGTATCCGGCGTCGGAACAGGTGGCTGGGCGCCTGCGCTTCGACATCACCGCCAGAACCTTCAAGGCCTTCGACAATCTCTACGCGCAGCCGCTGTGGACCGACCCGCATCCGGTCGGCGTCGTGGAGCTGCCGCTTGGCGCAGCGCGTGCCGGCGCACAGGCGGGTGAACCGTGAAGCGGCTGGCCGCTATCGCGATCCTGCTGCTCGGCATCGTGCTGCTTGCCGGGATGCGCTGGACGATGCCGCGCTACGAACGCATCACCGGTCCGATCGCGGTGTCCGGAGCGCCGGGCAGTTGGGTGCAGACCGACAATCTGGCCGTGAATGCCGGCACGCCGCAGCTCGCGCATACGATCCGCTTCAAGGCGGCGGGCGCGCTGCAGCAGCGCGACAGCGGCGGCGTGTGGCTGGTGGTGCCGGTGCGGTCGAAGGTCGCGCGCGCGACCGCGCGCGCGTACGGCCGGGTCTGGGCGACGCCCGACGGCCGGCGCTACCGCGCCAGCGGCCGCGCGGAGATGGGCGATGCAGTGCTGTCGTCGATCAAGACGCTGCAGCCCGGGTTGGAGCGCAAGGACGTGCTGGTGTTCGAACTGCCGACCGCGCTCGCGAGGGCCGGCGGCACGCTGCTGCTGTCGGAGGACCGCGACCCGCAGCTGACGGCCGAGGCGCAGGTGCGCTATCCGCCGCTCCCGCCCGCAACGGCGGTCACCGATGTGCTCGATCTGGATGCGCTGCATGCACGCCTCTGACCGCGACGTGCCCCCGGCCGTTTCCGAGCGGCGCATGCGCTGGCTCGCACTGGCGGCATTGGTGGTGCTGGTGCCGTGCACGATGGCCGCGACCGGCTGGCGCGATGTGCGGGAACTGCTGCATGCGCGCGAATGGCGGCCGGTGGATGTGGCGATGGCGCAGACCGTGGACTACGACGGTGCCGCCGTTCGCCTCGCCTCGGTCGACGTGCTGCCGTTCGAGGCGGGGCTGCCCGCCGATCGTACGTTTGTGCGCACGCGCCTGGCGCTGGTGCCGGGCGCCGCCGGCGCGCAGTGGAGCGATTGCACGCTCAAACTGATCGACAGCACTGGCCGATCCTGGTCCGCGATCGATACCGTGCCGGACCTGTTGCAGCGTGCCCTGGCCAAGCCTGGCGAGTCGCCCGGCGTGGCCTGCGATGGACTGGCCGTGTCCGCGGCCAAGCCGGGCGGGCCGTTGGCGATCGACGGCTATTACCTGGTGCCGCGTGCGGCGGCTGCGCAGCTGCACCTCACCGTGAGCACGCGCGGCGGTCGTCCGCATTACCTGCGTTTCGCAAGAGGAGCAACGCCATGACCGAGATGGCGCTGCGCGGCGGGCCGCTGGGACTGATCGGCGACACGCTGCGGCTCTGGAGTCGCTACCTGCCGCAACTGCTTGCCGTGGCGCTGGCCGGCGTGTTGCTCAACGAACTGCTGCTGCAGGCGGCGGTGTGGATCGGCTACCAGAACCGGCTCGCCGGCTTGCTGTCGCTGACCCTGGTGGTACTGGTCAAGCTGGTGATCTTCGTGCTGCTGTTCGAGACGCTGCGCCCGGCCTTGCCGGGAATCGCCAGCGCGGCGCTGGCCGAACAGGCCGAGGCTACGACAGCGCAGGACGAGGGCAGGGCGCGCTGGCGTCGCCTGTCGGCGATCGTGTCGCAGGCGCTGGTGCCGTTCTTCGCCTACTACGCCGCCTGGGGCTTCCTCGGCGAGACGATCCGTGCCTATGGCCGCGAGGGCTTGGGGCAGTTCAATCCGTTCGATCCGACCTATCGCGGGTCGCTGTTCGAGGTGTCCGGCGGCTGGTGGCTGGCGGCGTCGGTGGGGTTGCTGTGGCTGATCCGGCGCGGCGCGAAAAAACAGAAGCAGCGCAGCGCGCATCCGGCGTGGAACGTGCTGATCGTGCTGTGCGAGGCCGGCTGGACCTTCGTCGGCATGTACGTGCTCACCGAATGGAAGGGCGGCGTGTTCCGCTGGCTGGCGCATCTGCGCATCGCCGATCTCGGCCAGCAATTGTGGCAGGGCATCACCCATCCCATCGGTGTCGCGCATGCTGCGTTGCCGGGCGCGGTGGAGCAGGCGTCGCCGGGCGTGGCGGACACGCTGGTGGTGATCTTCTTCTCGGCCTTGTTGCCGGTGGTCTGGCTGGCGTTGGCCGCGCTGATCTACCGCTACGACGTGCACAACGCCGAATGGAGTGCGCCCGGCAAGTGGTCGAGCAAGGTCGACGGCACGCTGGGGCTGTGGCGCAAGCTGCCGACGTGGTTGCGCGACTTCATCGGCCATTTCTGGGCGGGGACCGTTTCGCGCTATCGCGCTGCGGCCAACAGCGTGCAGTTGGCCGGCGCCACCGGGCTGGCGGCCCTGGTCACCTTGATCGTGCTGTATCGCGCCCTGGACTGGGCCTCGGCCTGGGCCTGGATGGGACTGACCCGGTTGATCGGCCCGCACCCGCAGGTGGTGTGGCAGGCGATCGCCAATCAGCTGTCGGTGGTGCTGGGCACGCCCAGCGACCCGGGCGACGGCATCCTGCCGCAGACGCTGAAGATCTGCCTGCTCGCGGCGACCCTTGAGCGCGCCTTCCGTGCGGGGCGGAGCTGGAGGGCGTTGAAGTAGTCCGCGCCGCCCGAGCCGTCCGCATCGGGCGGTGACGCGTCAGCCGGCGGCGGTCGGCACCGATGGACTCAGGGCTGCGACGCCGGCAGGGCGAACTCGTCGAACAGCGCCTGCAGGACCGGCGTCCTGGGCATCCTGGCCAGCGGGATCTCGGCCTTTTCGAACCAGCTCCGGTCCGCCTCGGGATGCGGACCGCTGAGCACGACGGTGCCGCGGCCGAAGCTGTAGCGCGCCGCGGCCACATCGCCATTGGCGTAGGTGGCGAGCGCACGGAAGCCACCCAGGGTGCTCTTCGGGAAGTAGGGGCCGTCCTGGAAGAACACGCTGTCGGGGCGGCCCTTCCAGCGAACCGCGACGGCCTCCTCATCGATGGTGGTGACGGGGAAGCCGGGTCGGCCGACCTCGCCATCGAGATCGTCGCCGATCAGGCCCATGTTGGTGTCGTCGGCAAGATAGGCGCCCATGCACAGGCCCAGATAGCCGCCGCCCTGCGCGACGAAGTCGCGGATGGCGGCGATCCGGCGCTCGCCCATCGCCTGCAGCGCGGCCGGAATGTCCTGCCCGCCGCCCCGGTTGCACATAGATCGCATAGCCGCGCAGGGTGGCGGGCGTGACGTCTTGCGCCTCCTTCGGGCCGATGATGTCGACCTTGTACTGCGGACTCAGTGCCTCGATCGCTTCTTTGGCGGTTTCTGAGCAATCGTCGCAGCCGGCTGCGCCGCGATAGACCGCGACACGGATTGTGGGTTGCGCGTTCGCCGCGGACACGCAGGCGAACGCGAGGCAGCACAGCGCCGCCAGTCGCAATGGAAGTTTCATGGTCGGCGCTCCTGGCGCAAGTCGGAGATTCAGTGTTCGTGCGAATGCGGCAACGCGACCAGTCGGTAGTCGCCGTCGCCGATCGATGGCCCGATCTTGCAATCGGTGAGGCGAACCGCCTCCTTGCCGGCCACCTTGCGCGGCAGGCAACTGCCGCCATGCGTGCAGAACGCGCCGCCCGACGGCGTGTCGCGCGCGATGTCCACCGGCAAGGTCTGGCCCTTGTTCCAGGTGTTCTGCATGTCGTCCTTCACCGTGGCAAGCATCATCGCGTGACAGTCCGGCGCCGGCGTGCGTGCGCTCGCCAGGGCGGGTACTGCGGCCAGCGCGATGATCGTGGCCAGAAGGGTGTTGCGCATGGGTGTCTCCTGTTCGTTGTGGATCGGCGCGACAAGGACGCAAAGAGCGACGCGGCTGTCGCTGGAGGCGTACATTCGGCCGATCGGCCTGCAATCAGGCATGAACAGGCCAGTGCCTCGCTGCGCAGGCAACTCCTCGTAGGGTGAATCGCGCCGCGGCAAGCGCGGACGCGCGTGCATGAAAAACGCCGCGACGGGTCACCGTCGCGGCGCTTGGAACAGGACTGGAATGCTTCCAAAAGCGACGCTGGGCGTCGGCATCAGGACAGGCGCGCTCAGCCGGCAGCCGGCGCCTTGGTATCGCCGGCCTTGATATCGCCCGGCTGGCACTCGCCCAGGCGCTTGCCGTCCATCTTCATGTGCGTCTTCATCGACATGCCGCCCGGCAGGCCGGTGATCTCGGAATGCGATTCGGAGGCCATCTCGGTGGCGCTGAAGGTGCCGGTGCTGGTGCCGGCGACCTTGATGTCGCCCATCGTGCAATGCATCTTCGCGTCGATCTTTCCGTCCTTCATGCTGAAGGAGTCGTACACGCAGTTCTTCTGCATCGGCGAGGCGCTGCCGAAGAGGCTGGTGGGATCGTTGATCTGCTCGGCGGTGAGGCAGATCTTGGCGGTGCTCGGCGGCACCTTCGGCATCTGCGGCATGTTGCCGGAGCCGCCGCTGGTCTCGCTGCTCACTTGTTCGATCCGCATCTCCCATTGGCCGGGCTGCAGCTTCGCGGCCTGGACCTTGGCCACGTCGGCGACCGAGGCGTTGGACATCGCGACGTTGTCGCCGTTCTTGTCGCCACCCTTGCCGCAGGCAGCGAGCAGCACACATACAGCAACCGTTGCCGGCATGGTCAGACGCATGAACTTCTCCCTAAGTTATGTGAGGTGCGCGGAGCATAGCCGGGGGCGTAATTAAGATGACGTCGACGCCGGGCGCTGCCGTTGGCGCGTGCCTGGTCACGCGGGAGGCGGCGGAGAGGCTGGATCCGACCGCCGCAGGCACGCGCGTCGGCGGCAGAAGAAGCAGCAAACCCTGCGCAATCGCACGCCGCCACCGCGCCTGCATGCGGGGCGTGGCCGCGCGATCCCCGCGATCACTGCGTATGTTGTCCAGGTGCCTGCCGTGCACGGACCATTCCGTTCGGCTCTGCTAGCGTCTGCGCCGCCGCGCTTGACCCCCACGCCATCCGCTCCAGGTCCGACCTTCGATGCCCAGCCTCGCCGAACGTCCCGTCATCCTCGAACGCAAACGCACGTTGAAGATGGCCCGCTCCGCCCACGCCTATGTCCGCGGCAACACGCTCAAGTTCTACGAATGGCTGGCAGCGTCGCCGGCGGCGCGGCGCGTGCCGATGGGACCGGCGATCTGGATCTGCGGCGACTGCCATCTCGGCAACCTGGGCCCGGTCGCCGACGGCGAGGGGCGCGTCGAGATCCAGGTCCGCGACCTCGACCAGGGCGTGATCGGCAATCCTGCGCACGATCTGATCCGCCTGGGCCTGTCGTTGGCCACCGCGGCACGCGGCTCGGACCTGCCCGGCGTCACCACGGCACGGATGATGGAGGCGATGATCGACGGCTATGGCGCCGCCATCGAGGATCCGACCCGCGATCACCCCGGTGCCGAACCCGAGACCGTGCGCAGCATCCGCCGCGAGGCCTTCGGCCGGCGCTGGCGGCATCTGGCCAAGGAACGCCTGCAGGCGGTGGAGCCGCGTATCCCGCTGGGCGAGAAGTTCTGGGCGTTGGCGCCGGAAGAACGCGAGGCGCTGGAGCGGTTGTTCGCCGATCCGGCGGTCGCGCAGATGGTGCTGTCGCTGAAGGGAAAGCCCAAGGATCGCGAGGTGCGCCTGGTCGATGCGGCGTACTGGATGAAGGGCTGCAGTTCGCTCGGCCTGCTGCGCTACGCGGCGATCGTCGCGCTGAAGACCGGCAAGGGCCACTGGTCCTATGCGCTGGTCGATCTGAAGGAGGCGATCGCACCGATCGCGCCAGCGGCGCCCGATGCGCGGATGCCGGCGGACAACGCCGAACGCGTGACCGCCGCCGCGCGGGCGTTGTCGCCCTACCTGGGCAGCAGAATGTTGCCGGTGCACATGCTGGGCCGCTCGCTGTTCATTCGCGAACTCTCGCCGCGCGACCTGAAACTGGAAGTCGACCAATTCAATCACGTCGAGGCGGTGCGCTCGGCGCGCTATCTCGCCTTCGTCGTCGGTAAGGCGCATGCGCGGCAGATGAAGCCCAGGACGCGGGCCGCGTGGCTGCAACAGTTGGACGCCGACCGGCGCAAGGCCATCGACACGCCGTCGTGGCTGTGGGAGAGCGTGGTCGCGCTCGCCGGGCATCACGAAGCCGGTTATCTGGAGCACTGCCGCCGCTATGCGTTGGCCGCCTGACGGCGACTTCTTGAGGCGCGATCCGTTTCAGCCGCGCGTGCGGTCCAGGTCCAGCGCCATGTCCCAACGGTCCAGCCCCGCGCCGTAGCCGTTCGCGACCACGCGCTCGACCGTGAAGCCGAAGCGCGCGTAGAACGCCTGGGTGTGCTGGCTGGTGTCCAGTTCGATCCGCGCGACGCCGGCACTGCGGCAGGCGTCGAGCCGGGCCTCGGTCAGTGCGCGGCCCAGGCCCCGGCGGTGCAGGCGGCGGTCGACCATTCCCCAGCCGAAGCTGGCGACGCGGCCGTCGAGGCGCACCGCGTGGCCGCCGCAGGCCACCACCGCGCCCGCGCGGACGATGACCAGGTAGTGCCAGGCGCCGACGTCGTGTTCAAGGAAGCGCTCGAAGGCGGCGCGTTCGCTGCGGTCGAAGAACTGCGGGACGTTGCTGTCGAACAGCGCCAGGCAGGCGGCGCGGTCCTGCATGACGTAGGGACGGATCGTGTTCACTCGGGCAGTGTGCCGCAGGCGGTCAGGCATGTCGTGGCTGCGCCGGGTGTGGAGGTCGCATCGGCCATTTCCGACGCGAGTGTCGGAAAATTTCGCCGGGCCTGTCCGGGATCCGCAGCGGGGTGGTGTCCGGAAGCGGGAAGGGGGAGGGTCAGATAATTCTGACGTGAGATCAGGATTGTCCTGATAACGCTTTTCCCGCCGCACCAGCATACTGGCCTCGGCCTGACGCAGGGACCGTCGCGCGCCTTACGGGGAGAGCGCTGGCAGGTCACTCGACCCTGCGTGCCGAGCCTTGAGTAAGCTCGGCAGGGTTTTGATGACGACACGATGACGTTTCGCGAAGTGCAGATGAGCACTCCGTGAAGCGTCGTCGTTTGTCTACAAATTCGTATTGCCCTGAATAATTCACGCAGATAGTCTGGATGGTGCGGTATCCGCTGCGTTGGGGTTATACGAGATGGCCATCAGGGTTTTTCTGGTCGATGATCACGCTCTTGTCCGTACGGGCATGAAGCTGATCCTGTCGAATCAAACGGATATCGAGATCGTCGGCGAGGCCGACAGTGGCGAAAATGCGCTCCCGCAGATCCGGCAGCTGAAGCCGGACATCGTCCTGTGCGATCTGCACATGCCCGGCGTCAGCGGGCTGGAAGTCACCGAGCGCATCGTCAAGGGCGACCACGGCACCAAGGTCATCATCGTCTCTGTGCTGGAAGACGGCCCGCTGCCCAAGCGCCTGCTGGAAGCCGGTGCCTCCGGCTATGTCGGCAAGGCCGGCGACGCGCAGGAGCTGCTGCGCGCGGTCCGCGACGTGGCGATGGGCAAGCGCTACCTCGGCGCCAACATCGCGCAGAACCTGGCGCTGGCCAATCTGGAAGGCGGCGGTTCGCCATTCGACGCGCTGTCGCCGCGCGAGCTGGAAGTGGCCCTGCTGCTGACCCGCGGCCTGCGCCAGGAAGACATCGCCAAGCGCCTGAGTCTCAGCGCCAAGACCGTCAACACGCACAAGGCGCGGCTGTTCGAAAAGGTCGGCATCCAGGACAACATCGCCCTGGCGCGCCTGGCCACGCAATACGGCTTGCTGGATCCGACGCATCCGCTGTAGTCGGCGGTGCCTACCGAGCTGGCACGAGAGCGGCCTTCGGGCCGCTTTTGCGTTGTGCTTGCGCCAACGTGCGGACCTGTTCGCAGTGGATCGATTGCGAACCCGCGTCCGCGGCTATCACCGACGCCCTCGGCACTGGCGCGTGCCGCGGTCGGAATGGCTGGGTTTGGCGAAAGCGGTGGAGTAGGGAGCGGGTGCTCTGCGCCGATACATCACTCGCGACTGCAGCGAGCGCGCAACGACGCGGACGTGCATGTGGTGGTGGATCTTCAAGGCACTTCGGTAGCCTTCCGCGCAGCACGTACTCCACGCATCGCGTGTTTTCGCAGGCGCGGCTTCAGCCGCGACCGACGCATCGGGAAAGCCTCGTCGCGGCTGAAGCCGCTCCTGCAAGGTGATGGTGTAGCTCGTCGAGTCACGGCAAAGCGAGTGTTGCCGTGGCTTTGGAGGGGAAGCCACTGCTGCTGCGCCGAACAGGACGCGCGAAAGACAGTACGCGTACAGACGATCGTCTTGAGCCGTAGCGATGGATGCGTTTGATGGGCGCCCAAAAGAAAAAAGCGGCCCGAAGGCCGCTTCTTTCACGCTGCAACGGCAGGGGCGGGGATCAGCCGCGATCCTTGTGCTCGTCGCCGTCCGCCTTGTCCGCGCCATGCGGCGCAGGCGCTGCGGACTGCGCCGCGGCAGCAGCACGTTCCTTCCGCGCCGCCTCGTCCACAGTCGCGATCTCCGCTTGCGCCGGCGTCGCCGGAGCAGCGACGGACGTTGCGCTGTCGTCGCGTGCCGGCGTGACCGATGCGGCCTCGGTCGACGCTGCGGCCGCTGCCTGACCACTGTGCGGAACCGCCGCCGGTGCCTCGGCGAAGGCATCGAGCAGGGTGGTCTGTACCGGTGCGTAGGCCGGCTTGGCCGCGGCAGCGTCTTCCGCACGCGGTTCCGCGGGAGCGGTGGACGTGGCGGCCGGCGCTGCGCTCGGCGCGACGGTGGTCGCCGTCGGCGTGGTCACGCCCGCCGGATCCTCGACGGTGGCCTTGGCATCCGCCGCGTCCGGCTCGGCGACCGGCGCCTTGGCGGCGTTGGCAGTCGGTTGCTCGATGGCGGTGGTGA
>NZ_AQOK01000130.1:0-5219 GCF_000364645.1 Xanthomonas sp. SHU 308
AGGCGCGCTTCCCGCAGCGGCTCTGGCTGGCGGTGGAACTGCTGCGCGGCCCCGACGACGCCGCGCTGCTGCAGGCGCGCCTACAGTTGGCGCAGCGCCTGCAACTGCCCGCCGTGGCCAGCGGCGACGTGCACATGCACGCGCGCGGCCGCCGCGCGTTGCAGGACACCTTGACCGCGATCCGCCAGCGCCTGCCGCTGCACGACGCCGGCGCCCACCTGTATCCCAACGGCGAACGTCATCTGCGCCCGCGCGCCACGCTGGCGACGCTGTATCCGCCGGCGCTGCTGGCCGAAACCGTGCGCATCGCCCAGCGCTGCAGTTTCAATCTCGAGCAACTGCAGTATGAGTACCCGCACGAACTGGTGCCGCCCGGGCACACGCCCACGCAATGGCTGCGCATCCTCACCGAACGCGGCGCGGCCGAGCGCTGGCCGCACGGCGTGCCGGACAAGGCACGACGCCTGATCGAACACGAACTCGGCGTGATCGAGCGGCTGAAGTACGAGTCCTATTTCCTCACCGTCTACGACCTGGTGCGCTTCGCACGCTCCAAGGACATCCTGTGCCAGGGCCGCGGCTCGGCGGCGAACTCGGCGGTGTGTTATGCGCTGGGCATCACCGCGATCGATCCGGACCGCATCGGCATGCTGTTCGAGCGCTTCATCTCCGAAGAGCGCAAGGAGCGGCCGGACATCGACATCGATTTCGAGCACGACCGCCGCGAGGAAGTGATCCAGTACATCTTCCGCCACTACGGCCGCGAGCGCGCCGCACTGGCGGCGGTGGCGATCAGCTACCACACGCGCAGCGCGGTACGCGACGTGGCGCGCGCACTGGGCCTGCCCAGCGACACCGTCGACGCGCTGTCGTCCGCGCTGGGCCAGCGCGACCCGGTGGAGTCGGCGCAGGAATTGCTGCGCGAACGCGGCTTCGACCCGGACACGCCGGTGATGCGCCGGCTGCTGGTGCTCGCCAGCCAACTGATCGGCTTCCCACGGCACCTGTCGCAGCATCCCGGCGGCTTCGTCATCTCCGAGCATGCGCTGCACACGCTGGTGCCGGTGGAGAACGCGACCATGGCCGAGCGGACGGTGATCCAATGGGACAAGGACGACCTGGAACTGGTCGGACTGATGAAGGTCGACGTGCTCGCACTGGGCATGCTCAGCGCGCTACGCCGCACCCTGGACCTGCTGCGCG
The DNA here is from genome assembly GCF_000364645.1 of Xanthomonas sp. SHU 308. Taxonomy (NCBI): domain Bacteria; kingdom Pseudomonadati; phylum Pseudomonadota; class Gammaproteobacteria; order Lysobacterales; family Lysobacteraceae; genus Xanthomonas; species Xanthomonas sp. SHU 308. The sequence continues at coordinate 1,204 of NZ_AQOK01000130.1, forward strand.
CGCACCGCGGCCGCGACTACACGCTCGCGACCATTCCTGCCGAAGACCCTGAGACCTACGCCATGATCCAACGCGCCGACACCATCGGCGTGTTCCAGATCGAATCGCGCGCGCAGATGGCGATGCTGCCGCGGCTGCAGCCGAAAGAGTTCTACGATCTGGTCATCCAGGTGGCGATCGTGCGCCCCGGCCCGATCCAGGGCGGCATGGTGCATCCGTATCTGCGCCGGCGCAGCGGCGAGGAAGCCACCGACGATCTGCCAGACGAACTCCGCGAGGTGTTCAGGCGCACCCTCGGCGTACCGCTGTTCCAGGAACAGGTGATGCAACTCGCGGTGGTCGCCGCCGGCTACACGCCGGGCCAAGCCGACCAATTGCGTCGCTCGATGGCGGCCTGGAAACGCCACGGCGGGCTGGAGCCGCATCGCGACAAGCTGCTGGAAGGCATGCTTGAAAGAGGCTACAGCGCCGAATTCGCCGCACGCATCTTCGAGCAGATCAAGGGCTTCGGCAGCTACGGCTTTCCCGAGAGCCACGCCGCCAGTTTCGCCCTGCTCACCTACGCCAGTTGCTGGCTCAAGTGCCACGAACCGGCGGCGTTCACCTGCGCGCTGATCAACAGTTGGCCGATGGGCTTCTACAGCCCCGATCAGTTGCTGCAGGACGCGCGCCGCCACGGCCTGCAGGTGCGGCCGGTGGACGTGCGCTACAGCGACTGGGAATGCAGCCTGGAAGCGCACAGCCCCGATCCCGAGGTGCAGCCGGCGATCCGCCTGGGCCTGCGCCTGGTCCGTGGCCTGTCCGAGGACGCCGCATTGCGCCTGCAGCAGGCACGCGCACAGGCGCCGTTCCACGACCTCGCCGACCTGTGCCACCGCGCCGCGCTCGACGACAAGGCCCGCGCCGCCCTCGCCGACGCCGGCGCATTGAAAGCGCTGGCCGGCCATCGCCATCGCGCCCGCTGGGCCGTGGCCGGCGTCGAAGCGCAGCGCCCCCTGTTCGAAGGGCTGGCGGCCACAGCCGAGCAACAGGTCGCGCTTCCACTCCCCAGCCAAGGCGAAGACATCCGTGCCGACTACGCGACACTCGGCACCACCCTGGGCAAGCATCCGTTGACCCTGCTGCGCGCGCAGCTGCGTGCGCGCCGCTACCGCCATTCCGGCGAGCTGCGGGCGTTGCCGCACGCCAGTGCAGTCGCCATCGCCGGTTTAGTGACCATGCGCCAGCGCCCGCAGACCGCCAGCGGCGTCACCTTCGTCACCCTCGAGGACGAGCACGGCCTAGTCAACGTGGTGGTGTGGCGGCGCCTGGCCGAACGCCAGCGCCAGGCCCTGCTCGAATCCCGGCTGCTACTGGTGCGCGGCCGCGTCGAGACCGAGGGCAAGGTCCGCCACCTGATCGCCGCCCATCTGGAAGACCTGACGCCCATGCTGCTTGGCCTGGATATCCGTAGTCGGGATTTTCATTGAGGCAGTCACATGCGTCACAGCAACCCGGCGACAATTCGATTTGATTGCCTAACGAAGGCAACACCATCAAGGCCTGCGGTCAAACTGGTTGGAGACAACGTAAACTTTGCGGCGTAATGCGCTAGTCTCCGCCGCCACTACAACGACGACTAACGTGACATCCAAATCCCGGCGATGTCGTTTCTCCCCGCGCAGTCGACATTGTCTGCCGCGTAACGGACCACAAGCGATTTCTGGTTTGTAACAGCCATAGAGACAACGGCAAGCGTCGGATTAAAGTCAGGATCCGACTGCCTGATGATGCCGGCTCCGCCTTCCACCCAATCCACCCAAAGCATACTGTCGCCGACGTAGAACGCTTTTGGCGTCACCATGCATTCCGTCACCGCCATGGCTGGCGATGCGATGACGCACAGAAGAAGCCCAAACGCTAACGAAAATAAAGAAACCCGAAATTTCATATCACCCCCTGTTCTGATGAAAATCAATCAGCAACGCTCACACGCCCCTTCTTGCCCAGTGAGCGATCTCTTTGTGGAGCCGTCGATCACTGTACACGACACTGATGTCGCCCCCCGTGTTGACAGCGAGGAAATCGACCCAGTCAATATGCCAACATGAATTCCACGCAGCAAGCGCCTTACGACGATCTTTGCACTACGTTGTGGACGCGCCGGCCCCAATTGGCGTTGGATCAATTATCGTCCAGTACGTACCGCCGTTGGCAGTGCTCGCAGAAAAACGCGCGCCGCTGCGCCTTCCCGAGTTGCTTGCGATAAGTGAGCAAATGACCGTCGCGCGGACACACCGTCTTGGTGTGCACCTGATAGTGCTTCTTCAGTTCGTAGGCTTTCTTCCAGCGATAGAAATCGAAGCTGTACTCGCGCGCCTGCGTCACCAATTCGCCCAACTTGCGCGGCGGCAACGCGCCGATCTCGCTCTCGGGATGCACACGGATGCGGTGCAGCACCTCGTTCTTGATGATGTTGCCGACGCCGGCGAACACATCCTGATCCAGCAAGGCATCGGCGGCGAGCGCATGCGGCCGCAGCCGCAACTTGCGCCGCGCCTGCGCCGCATCCCAATCGGGATTCATCACGTCCGCGGTCCAGTCGTAGGCCGCATCCAGCGGACCGTCGATGAACTTGATCGAACATGCGTAGAAGTTCAGCTCCTCGCCCTTGGCGAAGCCCAGACTCAAGCGCGCCGACGCATCCTTGCGCGCATTGATCCGGTAGCTGCCGAACAGCAGGAAGTGGATGCGCACACTGAACGCATCGAACTCGATCAGGAAATGCTTGCCCCAACTGCGCAGCGACAGGATCTTGCGATTGCGCATCCGCTCCAGATCCAGCTTGCTGTTGCCGGACACCCGCAACACCTTGCGACCGGCGAACGCGGCGGCTTCTTCCTTCAGGATGACGATCGAGGGACCTTCGGGCATGCCTGCAGTATTGAGAACTTGAGTGAGTCAATCGTGATCGCAGCGTAGATAGAACGTGCAGCCATAAGTACACACTCTTGGCCAGCATAGCCAAGCAATAAAGCAAAGAAAGGCAAAAGCTAATGAGCTTAACCCATAAATGATTCTAAGCTACATTTTTCCAGTGAGCACGTCGCTTAATAACAAGCCCCCCAATACCATCCAACTCAATTGAAGTGATGCCCTGTGAACGAGTCACATCCAGCAACATGAGCGCCTTCAAATTCGATTCACTGAAAAATCTCCGAACAGCTACCAAACTAGAGTTCAGACGATTGCTTAGCGGCGCAAGCTCACGAGTGGCTTGTACTAATGAGCGCTGCGCATCCCGATCATCTTCAGCAGGAGACCACGTCAGCAGGCACTCAACCAATCTTTGCAGCTGCGAACGAATCTCACGGGGACTGCCTTGCGGCCGAAAGCACTGCAACCCCACCAACTCTCCAACAGCCACCCTTTCGCTAGACGCCACATATGGACCTGGCTCATTTTCAACACGAGACCCTGCGAGCATCGCACGACGAATTTGAATCTCGTCGACAGTAAGGAACCTATCTTTCTCAATTATTGAGTAACCGCGTTCGGCACGCCTCTCAACTTCCTGAAGCAGTGATCCACGAGCCTGCTGCACGAATGACTCATAAATCGCGATTGCAGCGTCGACTTCTGGCGTGTTATCGAGCCAAAATTGTTTCCTCTGAGCCTCATCCCTTGCTTCAAGCAGTGCCGCTATGCGCGCCTCAGCATTCATGCGCTTACGACAGATGCTGACATTGGAAGCCCAAAGGCCGGCATCGGCGTATTTTTCAGCGCAATTATTTCCTATGTGTACAAACCGATGGTCAGGCAGGGCAACGATCCATCCATGTGCATGCCTCTGCTCGCAACCCTTTCGCCCACAAGGACGCATGTCTTTCGAATCGAAGTGGTACTCCCAGTCGACGCGCCCATTTTGTATTTCTTCGATTGGGACGTTCCGCAATTGCCTAGTTATCGCAAACACATCCTCCCAGCCTTTCGGCCTAGGGGGCACCGGAGAGAAATCTGGTTCTTTTTTCATAGAC
>NZ_AQOK01000131.1:0-14656 GCF_000364645.1 Xanthomonas sp. SHU 308
TGTCGCCCGGGGGCGGCGACGCGCTCCCCGCGCGGCGCGCCGGTGGGCGCGCCGCGTCCGCTCCCAGGCTCAGCGCTTCCACATCCGCGCCTGCCGCGGCGGCAGGCTGAAGGTGTAGCTGCCGCTGGAAATGCGCACCACGCTGCCGGAACCCAGCGCATCGGTGTAGTCGACGTTCCAGCGCAGCACGCTGCCGTTCATCGGTACCGCGGCGGTGACGGTATTGCCGCACTTGTTGATGCCGACGATGCCCAGGTCGCCGCGGCGGAACAGCAGGTAGCAGGCACCGTGCGCCAGCACCTGCATGTCGCGGCCCTGCGCGGCGTTGTGGAAGCCGACCATGCGCTTGAGGTCGTCGCGCTGGTAGGCGTTGACCCAGCGGTTGTCGCCGCTCTCGTTGTTGTCCGAGTACACCATCGGCACGCCGCCGTCGCGGCCGAGCAGGTAGGCGTAGGCCAGGGTCTCGTCGACCGGGTCCATGATCGCGTAACGGAAGCCGGCGTTGTTGGGGATGTCGTGGGTGATGGCGAAGGTCACCGCGCGCGCACCGGGCAGCGCCTGGCCGTAGGCGCCCGGATCCACCAGCAGGTCCATGCTGCCGCCGTAGGCGAAGGCGTTGCGTACCGAGTTGAACAGCGGGAAGTCGTAGGCGGCATGCGGGGTGGCCTGCAGGTACGGCGCCAGGAACTGGTCGTAGTCGGAATTGCCGCTGCCGCCGCCGGTGATCACCTCGCCGAACACCAGCACGCCGGAGCGGACCTGCGCATCGAGCACCTTGTTCAGATGGTCGAAGGTCATGTGCTTGGCAGCATCGATGCGGAAACCGGTGACGCCCAGCGCCTTCAACGCCAGCAGGTAGTTGCGCTGCTGCTGCACCACCCAGTCGTTGCCGACCAGATCCGGCAGGCCGGGATCGTTGCCGCCGCCGCAGATGCGGTAGGTGCGCACCTGGTATGGATCGTTGTAGTTGGTGATGCACTGCGCCGGGCCGAAATCGTTGGCGCTGAGGAAATTCTGCGAGAGGTCGCCGAACAACCGCAGCGACGCATAGCGCTGCGGATTGGCGGCGTACTGGCCCAGCACCGCGCTGCCCGGGTAGTTCAGGTCCGAGCGCGTGGCCGCTTCGTTGGCCATGTGGTTGAGCACCACGTCGGCATAGGTTTCCACGCCCACCGCCTTCAGCGCCTGCACCATGCTGGCGAAGGCGTCGGTGTCGCCGAGCGGGTTGTCGATCAGGCGCATGTCCTGCGGCTGGTAGCGCGCCCACCAGGCGTCGCCCTGCGAGCGGTAGGCCGGCGCCACCAGCACTTTGCGGTAGCCGGCGGCGGCGATCTGCGCGGCACGCGCTTCCACGGTGGCGTAGGGCCAGTTGAAGGCATGCAGGATGACGTCGGCCTGGGCGCTGGCGGTGGCCAGGAGCAGCAGCAGGCCGACCAGCAGGCTGCGCCAGCGGTGCAGGCGCAGCAGACGATTTGCAGCGGATGGGACGCGCATCGTTCGATCTCCTCGGTGCGTGGGCGCAGGCAGGACGCCTGCAGGACAGGGACATGACGTCGCCGCGGGGCTGGCGTGCGGCCGGAGGATGCTAAGCGCGCATCGCGGCGCAACATGCGGGCGCTACATACGTATTCATGGCGACAGCGTACGAAAGCGGGATCGGCATCCGCTTCCGCTCGGGAGCGCCGTGCGCACTGCATTCATGGCACATGCCGCATTGCGGCCCACGCCCTTTGCTACAGTCGCCGCCCTCACCTGTCGACGCGGAGCCGCACCATGACCAGCGCAGCCTTCTATCCGATCGGAACCCCCGGCGTGCCTTGGGGCGCGGCCGAGAAGGCGGCCTGGCTGGCGGGTCAGCCGCGCCGGCGCAGCTACCAGGACGAGGTGGTCGCTGTCATCGAAGGCCTGCGCGGGCAATGGGAGGTGGTCGCGTACGGGGAACTGGCGTACGCGCAGGAGCGCTATCCGCTGCTGGCCTTGCGCAGCCGCAACTGGGACGACGCCTTGCCGTGCATGCTGGTCACCGGCGGCGTGCATGGTTACGAGACCAGCGGCGTGCACGGCGCGCTGCAGTTCGCGCAGCAGCATGCCGGGGACTACGCCGGCCGCGCCAACGTGCTGGTGGCGCCGTGCGTGAGCCCGTGGGCGTACGAGCGCATCCACCGCTGGAACGCCGATGCGCTGGATCCCAACCGTTCGTTCCGCGCCGACAGCCCGGCGCAGGAATCGGCTGCGCTGCTGCACCTGGTCGCGCCGTTGCGCGATCAAGTGCGCATGCACATCGACCTGCACGAGACCACCGACAGCGACGAGTCCGAATTCCGGCCGACGCTGGCCGCGCGCGATGGCATCGCCTACGCGCCGGGCGGTATTCCCGACGGTTTCTACCTGGTCGGCGACAGCGAGAACCCGCAGCCCGCGTTCCAGCAGGCGGTGCTGGCCGCAGTCGCGCAGGTCACCCATATCGCGCCGGCCGACGCCGCCGGCGAACTCATCGGCACGCCGCTGGCGGCGCCGGGGGTCATCAACTACCCGGTGAAGCGGCTGGGTCTGTGTGCAGGCATCACCGACGCGCGCTACACCACGACTACCGAGGTGTATCCGGACAGCGCCAGCGCCACGCCGCAGCAGTGCAACGCCGCGCAGGTGGCGGCGGTACGCGCGGCGATCGACTACGCCTTGGCGCATCCGTAGTCCCCAGGTGGATGCACGATTTGCAGCACCCCTGTCACCCAGCCGCGACGAGCGACGCCCGCTGGGTACCCAACCTTGCACGGCGTCGGGACTGAAGTCCCTCCCACAGTGCACCCAGCCGAGGTATCGCAAGTTCCGCTGAGCGCTGTTCCGCATGGCCTTGCGCCACCGGCTGCGACGGCGGCAGCGGTGGGCACCGACCCTGCCGCGCGCTACGCTTGTGGGCCCTCGTTTGCCATGCACCCCATGTCCATCGTCCTCACGCCGTTTGCCCGCACGCGTCTGTTCCCGCGCGATGGCCGCCGCAATGCGATCCAGGACTGCACGCCCGAGCAGTTCGAGCAGCACCTCAACGCGCACACGCCGCTGCAGGTGCTGGACGGCTACGCACCGTTCTGCAAGTTGCACGTGCACCGCAACTGGACCTCGACGCGCTGCCTGACCGTGCCCATCACCGACGCCAACCGGCGCCTGCTGCGCTCGGGCTACGAGGCGCGCAGCCGTGAAGAGCTGCCGGTCCTGGTGCGCTGGTTCGAAGGGGTCGAGCCGCCGGTGGCCGAGTACCTGCTGCCGATCCTCTACAGCCGCGAACAGCTCGCGCACGAGGGCGCGCCGATCGAGGCGGACTGGGGCGTGGTCGGTTGCCTGTATACCGCCGAGCCGCAGGAGATCCCGATGGCGCCGATCACCATGCTGCGCAATGCGCTGGGCGTGGAGGAGGGCGGCTCGGGCGTGCCGCTGGATCGCGACGCCTATCGGCGCAGCGTGGCGTTCTGGGAGCACAACGCCAACTGGCGGCCGTAAGCGCGGCCAGACACGGTCCGCGCGCAGTGACCTCGCCGGGCACCCATCGAGGTGCATGCGGCGCACGTTACCGCGCGCAGGCGTGATCGCCCCGGACGCGGTCACGCATTCGCGCAGCCGTCTTCACGCATCCCTGCACGTTGCCGCCGCCGGCCCGCCGTGCTGCATCCGTGCACGCGCTTTTGCACTGGCGCATAAGTGCTGAACAGAACTGCGCGCTGCCGTGCGTTTTCGCCGCGACGCCCTGTCCGTTCATCGGCATGATGCGCAACGACTATCAAGTTTGCGGACGGCGGGACGATAGCGAGAGGGTGGGTCGCCATGCAGCGGCGCCAGGACGCAATGTCCGGCAGCGCATCGTGGCCCGGTGGGGAAGGCGCCTCGGGCAGGTCATCGGCAGCGGACACGGCGCACTCGTGCCGCGCGCCGTGGCGGGCTGCCGCGTGGGGGCGTTCCCCGCGACCGTATTCCCTCCCCCACTTGCCAAGGAAGTCGTCATGTCCACTCCGTCGCCGCATCGCCGTCGCGGCAGCGTCGCCAAACGCCTGATGCTCGGTACCGGCCTGCTTGCGCTGGCCTGCTTCGGCCTGACCGCCATGATCATCTACTGGCGCAGCAGCGAGGCGTTGCTGTCGACCTCGCGCACCAGCATCGAGAACCTGGCGCAAGTGGAGGCGCAGCGGGTGTCGCGCGAAATCGGCGTGGCCTTCGACGCCAGCGACGCGCTGGCCAACAGCTTCCGCGTGCAGCACGCCGCCGGTCTGTCGCGCGCCACCGCCACCGCGGTGCTGCGCAGCCAGCTCGACGCGCATCCGCAGTGGCTGGGCATCAGCACCATGTGGGAGCCGGACGCGTTCGACGGCAACGACAAGGCCTTCGTCGGCACCGAGGGCCACGACGCCACCGGCCGCTACATGACCTGGTGGTCGCGGCAGAACGGCAAGCTGGTGCGCGAGGCGCTGCGCGACTACGAGAAGCCGGGCGACGGCGACTGGTACCTGCTGGCGCGCAACACGCACAAGCCGGTGGTGATCGAGCCCTACTACTACCCGGTGGCCGGCAAGGACACGCTGATGACCACGCTGGCCACGCCGATCCTGGAGAACGGCCGCTTCCTGGGCGTGGTCACCGTCGACTTCACCCTCGATACCCTGCAGCAGCGCATCGCCGCGCTGCGGCCGATGGGCGAGGGCCATGCCAGCCTGCTGTCGCCGTTGGGCATGGTGATGGCCAGCCGCGATCCGCAGCAGGTCGGCAAGACCCGCAGCGATGCCTGGTCCAAGGACATGCTGGCGCGCGTGGCCAAGGGCCAGGTGGTGTTCGACCACCGCCGCGCCGACGGCGAGGATGCGTTGAACGTGTTCGTGCCGCTGAAGATCGGCGATGCGCCGCAGACGTTCGCGCTGGGCGTCTCGGTGCCGTACGCGCTGGTCATGGCCAAGGCGCGTGCACTGTTGTGGACCATCGTCGCGGTCGGTCTGCTCTCGGCATTGTTGCTGAGCGGCGCGCTGTACCTGCTGCTGCGCCGGCAGGTGCTCGACCCGCTGGCCGAGGCCGTGCGCGTGTCTTCGGCGGTCGCCGCCGGGCGCCTGGACAGCCAGGTCCGGCATCGCCGCGACGACGAGCTGGGCCAGTTGCTGGATGCGATGGGCAGCATGCAGACGCAGTTGCAGGCGGTGATGCAGGCGCAGGCGGAGATGGCGCAGCGCCATGACGCCGGCGAGATGAGCTACCGGATGGACGCCGAACGTTTCCCCGGCGAGTACGGACGCATGGTCCATGGCACCAACGCGCTGGTGGCCGCGCACGTGGACGTGCAGCGGCGCCTGGTCGAGGTGATGTCGCAGTACGCGATCGGCAACATGCAGGTGGACATGGAACCGCTGCCGGGCGAGAAGGCGGCGATCACCGAGGCGATGCGCACCACCAAACGCAGCCTGCAGGCGATCAACCAGGCCATCACCGAACTGGCGCAGGCCGCGGCTTCCGGCGATTTCTCCCGGCGCGGCGACGCCGAGCGCTTCCAGTACGACTTCCGCGGCATGGTGGTCGGGCTGAACCGGCTGATGGAGTTGACCGAAGGCAACCTCTCGGCCTTGTCGGCGCTGTTGCGTGCCGTGGCCCAGGGCGACCTCACCGCGCGCATGCACGGCGAATTCCACGGCGTATTCGCGCAGATGCGCGACGATGCCAATGCCACGGTGGAACAGCTGACCGGCATCGTCGGCCGCATCCAGCAGGCCACCACCGCGATCAACTCCGCCGCCAGCGAGATCGCCGCCGGCAACGACGACCTGTCGCGTCGCACCGAGCAGCAGGCGGCCAATCTGGAAGAAACCGCGGCCTCGATGGAGGAGCTGACCTCGACGGTGAAGCAGAACGCCGAGCATGCGCACCAGGCCAATCGCCTGGCGCAGGACACCGCGGGCGTGGCCTCGCGTGGCGGCGCGGTGGTCGAGCAGGTGGTGGACACCATGTCCGGCATCGCCGAAGCATCGAAGAAGATGGCCGAGATCATCGGCGTGATCGACGGCATCGCCTTCCAGACCAACATCCTGGCGCTCAACGCCGCGGTGGAGGCGGCGCGCGCCGGCGAGCAGGGCCGCGGTTTCGCGGTGGTGGCCAGCGAGGTGCGCGCGCTGGCGCAGCGCTCGGCGACCGCGGCGCACGAGATCAAGGGCCTGATCGACGCCTCGGTCGGCAAGATCGACGATGGCACCGCACTGGTCAACGGCGCTGGCGACACCATGCGCGAGGTCGTGGCCAGCGTGCGCCGGGTCACCGACATCATGAGCGAGATCGCCGCCGCCTCGCAGGAGCAGAGCGCCGGTATCGAACAGGTGAGCAAGACCATCGTGCAGATGGACGAAGCCACCCAACAGAATGCCGCGCTGGTCGAGGAGGCCACGGCGGCGGCGCGGGCGATGGAGGATCAGGCCGAGGAACTGCAGCGCGCGGTGGCGCTGTTCAAGCTCGCGGCACCTTCGTCGGGCGGCCTGGCCACGGCGGGCCGGGCGCGGCTGGAGCTGGTGTCGTGAGCGCCATGCGCAGCGCAGCGCTGCTGCTGGCGCTGGGCGTCGCCGTCCCGGCCTGGGCCGGGACCGCCAGCGCCAATCTGGCGGCGACCTCGAACTACGTCTCGCGCGGATTCGAGCAGAGCTGGGGGCGGCCGGTGCTGCAGGGCGGGCTGGACGTGGCCGCCGACAGCGGCTGGTTCGCAGGCACCTGGGCGTCGGGCGTGAGCCCGTACTTCATCGAAGGCGGGCACGTGGAGTGGGACGTGTATGCCGGCTATGCGGCCAGCCATGGCGACTGGGGCTGGCGCGCCGGCGTCTACCACTACGCCTACCCCGGCGCGCGCATGAGCGCCAGCGGCACGCGCTACGACTATGGCGAGGCCATCGTCGCCGGGCACTGGCGCACGCTGGAACTGTCCTACGCCAGCACCTGGACGCGCGACTACTTCGGCTACAACAGCGCCACGCTGGGCGTCGGCCAGGGCCGGCACTCGCGCGGCTCCGGTTATCTGGCGCTGGACGCCACGCTACCGCTGGCGTCGGACTGGCAGGCCAGCGTGCACGCCGGCCACCAGCACGTGCGCAACTTCGCCGACTACGGCTGGACCGACGCGCGCGTGTGCCTGAGCCGCACCTGGCGCGGCACCGAGTTCGGCCTGAGCTACGCACGGGCCTGGAACAGCGCCGGCGTCTATCGCCGCTACACCACCGGCGTGGCGGATGGCGAGGGCCGGGTGCACGTCTCCAATCCGATCGACGGCGCCTGGTCGTTCTCGATCAAGCGCAACTTCTCGCTGTAGGCGGACGCGCGCTCAGTCGTCGGCGGGCGCTGTGAACGCCTCCACGGCGAGCCGGTCCAGGTAGGCGCGCAGGCGTTGCTCGCGTTGCGCCGGGTCGCTGGGCAGCGGGCGCGCTTGCGTGCCGCCGCCGCTGCGCGCATGCACGCGTGGATACGGCTGTGCCGGCACCGGCACGCCCAGGAAGGCGCACAGCGGCTCCCAGCCCGTCTGCGCGTCGGTGTCGAGCACCAGCAGGCGCTGCGCCGGCACGCTGGCGATGACGGCCTGGTTCCAACGGCGGAAATAGTCGGTCATGAAGCCGCGATCGTCGATGCGCGTGGCGAAGTCGCGGCGCAGGAACTGGCTCAGGCGCTGGCCGTCGGCGCCGAACAGGGCCGGCACGCTGCCGTCGCTGGCGAAGATGGTGCTGCGCACCGACTCGAACCAGGCATCGGCATCGCGCACGGTCAGGATCACCTTGGCCTGCGGATAGCGTGCGGCCAGCTCGCGCCAGAAGCAGCAGCCGGGATAGTCGACGGTGGCGGTATAACCGGCGAACAGCGTGTCCCAGTCCGCCTGCCCGTCGATCGCCGCGTCCCACAGCGGCAAGGCCTGGCGCAGGTGCGCGGCCAGTTCCATGGCGTGATAGCAGCGGCCCAGGCCCAGATGTTCCAACGCCAGCTTCAGCGACAGGGTGCCGGTGCGGCCGAGGCCGGCGCCGATGACGCGCAGGCTCATGCCGTCGCTCCGGCGCCCTGTGCCAGCCATTGCGCAGCCTCGCGGCCCAGCTCGGCCTGCGCGCGCGCCGCGTAGTCGGCGGCGACGGTCGCCGGCAACAGCGTACGCCAGCGGCCGCTGCGGCCCTGGTTGAAGAATGCCCTGCCGCCCTCGCGCCACAGCCCGGCACCCTGCGGCACGTAGCGCGCGGCGTGCTGGCGCATGTAGCCGAACCGGCAGTGCGCCAGGATGGTCTCCCAGGCCGCCTCGCGCACCGGGATCTCCAGGAACGCGGCGATGCGCCGCACTTGCCCGGGCAGATCCTGCAGCAGGTCGGCGTAGTGCACCAGCAGCACGCTCGGCTGCGCGCGCTGCTGCCACCAGCTGCGCACGCCTTCCCAGAACGGCCAGAACGGTGCGCCGTCGTGGGCCAGCCAGTGCGCCACGTAGGCATCCACCGGCAGGCTCGGCGGCGGCACCACGCGCAGCTTGCCCGGTTCGGCCGCCCCGGCATCCAGCCGCGCCTGCGCATCCTGGCTGACCGCACACTGGTGGTCGTACAGGCTCAGCGCGATGTCGCGGCCGTCGCGGCCGATGTACAGGTATTTGGCGCGATCGCTGACCACCAGCGCATCGGCCGGCAGATGCGTCTTGATGAAGCGCCGGTGGGTCTGCGCCTGCAACAGCGCGAGCTTGCTCGTGCGGTCCGGGTACACGCCGTCCAGCCACGGCGAGATCGCCGACACGTCGACGTCCGCCGCGCCCTCGAACAGCAACTGCGCGACGATCTGCTGCAGCCAGGTGGTGCCGGCCTTGGCGTAGCTGGCGATGACGATGTCGCCGTCGCGAAACTCAAGTTCGTTCCAGGCGGCGGAATCGAAAAAGCGGTTGGAGTATTCCCGGGTCTTGGCGAAGGCGGCGGAATCAGCCATGCGGGGTTTCCGGTGTGCGGGGGAAGGGCGCCGTCGCGGGCGGCTGGCGGGGCGGGGCTGTCGTGCGCGGGCGCAAGGCGATGCGGACATCGAGTGGGCGCAGCACCAGCGCCGGATAACGGCGCGGCTGCGCGTCCGCCGCCAGGTGCAGCGTGCGCTCGCGCAACAGACCGGCCACGACCACGGTCATCTGCACCATCGCCAGTTGGCTGCCGATGCAACTGCGCGGACCACCGCCGAACGGAAAGTAGGTGTAGCGCGCCGGTGTCTGCGCCGGGTCCAGCCAGCGCGCCGGCAGGAAGCGGTCCGGCACGGCGAAGTGGCGCGGATCGCGCTGCACCACCCACTGGCTGACGATCAGCTGGGTACCGCGCGGCACCGCGAAGCCGCCCAGCGTGGTGTCGCGTTGCGCGATGCGCGCGGTCATCCATGCCGGCGGATACAGGCGCATGGCCTCCTTCACGCAGGCGCGCGTCAGCGGCAGGCGTTCGACGAGCGCATCGGCGCAGGGCGTGGCGGATGCGCCGTCGAGACCGGGCAGGGCATCGGCTTCCTCCGCCACGGCCTGCGCGATCGATGGATGCTGCGCCAGCAGCAACAGCGTCCAGGTCAGGCCGGCCGCCATCGGCTCCAGCGCCGACATCAGCATCGCCGCCGCTTCGTCGCGGCACCAGTCGTCGTCGCCCTGCGGAGCGTCGCGTCGCAGCAGCTCCAGCACCGAGGCGTCTGCGCCATCAGAATGTGGCGACGTCAGGATCTGCGTCAGCGCGGTGTCCAGTGCGCCGCGTGCGGCACGCAGGCGGCGCTTGCCGGCACTCGGCCACCAGGCCGGCGCCGCGGACGGCGTACGCGTCTGCTGCAGGATCGCATCGACCATCGGCAGCATCCGCAGCAGCGCCGGCGCGTGCACCGCATCGCCGAGCAGGAAACCGGCGCCCAGTTGCGCGCAGAGCGCGGTCATGGTCAGGCGCAGGTCGTGCACGTTGTCGATGTCGTCGCGCGATCGCAGCAGCGCCTGTGTGGCGGCGGCCGCCTTTGCGGCGTAGTCGCGCACCAGGCTGGCGCGGAACGCGGGCTGCAGCGCCTGGCGCTTGCGCCGCCAGGTCTCGCCGTCGCTGTTCATCACCGATGCCGGAAAGGCAGCGCGCCGCGCACGCGGATCCGGATCGGATTTGGCGTAGAGGCTGCCGTCGTCGCCGAGCACCGTGGCGATCGCGCTTGGTGCTGCGAGCAGATAGGTGCGCTCGGCGATCCGCACCACGTCGCCATGCGTGCGTGCGCAGTGTTGCAGGAAGTCGAGGGGATCGGTGGCGAAAGCCTGCCGGTTGCCGAATGCCCAGTGCCCGCGCGGGCCTGGCGGGAGCGGGCGCGGATCGGTCACGTGCAGATCCGCGCGAATAGCCGTGTCGGCGGGTCACACCGCGACGCAGAAGGGGACATGGAGCCGATGGCGAACGGGCGTGCAGCCGTGCGAAGCGGAGAGCGCTGGGGAGAGGGGGCGGGTCGCCCCCCTCTCGCACGGTCATGCCACGCGACGGTGGCGGGGGAGGTCAGTAGGTGTAGATGTAGCCGAGCTTGCGGCCACCGAGGCTCTGCACCCAACGCGACAGCGAATCAAAAAGGCGTTTCATGGCGATACTCCTGATTGAGCGGGGGATCTGTTGCGATTGTCGCGCCTGCCTCAGCGTGGCAGGCGCGGAAAAAGCATCCTCGCTTGGATGCGGCGGCGCAAGCAAAAGACTGAAGCGCGGCCAACTGCAATGCGCATGTCATCTGCAGTTTTGTGGCGTGTGTCGCACGCGATTGCAGCGCATCGCCGCGCCTGCCATGCAGGGTGCCGTCCTGCATGTGTGGCCACTGCGTCGCCATCGCTGCGTGCTATCGTCGCGCCACTTCGGCAACGAGTGGCTGCGGATGCCCGCGACCCACGAGTACGATCGCCTGGCCGCGATCTACGACCGTTTCTACGATCGCTGGCCTGCCGCCGTCACCCAGCAGTGCGTCGGTGTCCTCGCCGAGCTGGCCGCGGGCCGTGCGGCGCTGGAACTGGGCATCGGCACTGGCCGCATTGGCTTGCCGCTCGCGCACTGCGATGTGCCGGTCACCGGTATCGACAATTCTCCTGCGATGCTCGAGGCCTTGCGTGCCAAGCCCGGCAGCGAACGCCTGCACCTGGTCTGCGCCGATTTCGCCGACATGCCTGTGTCCGGGCCGTTCGGCCTGATCTACGCGGTGGCGGCATTCGGGTATCTGCTGACCCAGGCCGAGCAGCTGCGTTGCATGGTCAACGCGGCGCGCTGCCTGGCGCCCGACGGCCGCTTGCTGATCCAGAGCGCGGTGCCGGGTGCGGAGCTGTTCGAAAGCGGCGGCAAGGTCAGCCAGGTGCTGGACGTGTCGGACACCGACGGCGATGGCGCGGCAGTGATGCTGGTGTGCTCGCAGCCCGATCCGCTGCAGCAGCGCATCGACCAGCGCGTGGTGGTACTGGGCGAATCCGGTACGCGCATCTTCAGCGAGCGCCGCCGTTATGTGTGGCCATCGGAGCTGGACCTGATGGCGCAGATCGCCGGCCTGCGCCTGGAGGCGCGCTGGAGCGACTGGGCACGCACGCCGTATCACGGGCGCAGCCGGATCCAGATCTCGGTGTACGTGCCTGCCAGTGAGCGCACGGCCTGAGAGATTCACGCCGTCGTAAGCGCTTGACGGCGATGTCCGGTCTGCGAGTGGCGGCGTCGGAAGTAGTTGGGCTTTATCGCATTCGGCGTCTGCGGCCATGCCGCTGCCGGACTAGGCTATCCCGTTGGTGTATAGGCGAACCGCTCCTGCAGCCGCGCGCATCGTGTCTGGTCTGGTCGACGCCGTGCTACGCCCCGCACGGGCGCTTGGCTTCGCGATCGCCAGTTGCGGCGGGGAACACACAGCATGTCATCTTCGGTTGCGAAGTGCCGCGCTAGCCAGCGCCACGGGAGGCAGTGAGAGCAAATCAGGCGAGCATCGCATCGACCAGGTCGGCGCGGGCACCGGCCCCGGTTTCATGCATCGCGAGCATAGCCTGCCTTGCGTTGCGCGCGGATCGCCAGGACAAAGACGGTATCCAGCGCAACCACGTATCGGTAGAGGGCGATATATCCGTGAGCGCCTTGGCCAATCACCAGTTCACGCACATCATGGTGCGTCAACCGGCCGATCAGCGGATTGTCCGTCAGCACGTTCGATGCGCTGACGATCTCGCTCAGACGCTCTTGGATATGCTCGGCTTCGTGTTGTTCCAGATGGCCGATGATGCGCCGTAGGTCCTCGTTGACAGAGGGCAGGAACTCGACGTGCGCCATGCTATTTCGCGAACTTGCGGGCGGCGGGAGGGGGAATGTCCTTGCCCTCAATGCGTTCCATCAGATAGCGACGCATCTCGTCCCAGGGAATGCTCTCGCCGGTTTCGAGGAATTCGCCCCAACGGCGCTCGGCCTCTGCATGGAAGTCGACGCGCCGCTCGGCCAGCTCGGCCTTCTCGGCGATGGCTTCCAGGATGAAGTTGTGCGACGTGGTGCCGGCCGCTTCCGCGGCCTTGGCGACGCGGGCCTTGAGCGCGTCCGGCAGGCGGATGGTGGTGGTGCTCATGGGGAGCTCCAGGCGATTGGTGTGGAATCAATGTAGCACAGGTGTGGTACAGACGGCCTGGCTGGACAGGCGCGTCGGCCGACTGGCCGGAAAAGGCCGCTTGCAGCAGGGACTGCGCAAGGTGACGATGTCTGCGGCTTTCGCTCCGTACGAATTTCCAGCTCCCTTCCCCCACACGCTTGCTGCGCCGATCGCACAAAAACGGGCGCCTCGCGGCGCCCGTTCTGGTCTGCCTGGCGATGTGCTGCCAATGGCTCAGTAGCGGTAGTGCTCCGGCTTGAACGGGCCATCGACTGGCACGCCGAGGTAGGCGGCCTGCGCGTCGGTGAGCTTGGTCAGCTTCACGCCGATCTTCTCCAGGTGCAGGCGCGCCACTTCCTCGTCCAGCTTCTTCGGCAGGCGGTACACCTGCTTCTCGTAGCTGTCCTTGTTCTGCCACAGGTCGATCTGCGCCAGGGTCTGGTTGGCGAAGCTGTTGGACATCACGAAGCTGGGGTGGCCGGTGGCGCAGCCCAGGTTGACCAGGCGGCCTTCGGCCAGCAGGAAGATCGCGTTGCCGTTGGGCAGCACGAACTTGTCCACCTGCGGCTTGATGTTGATCTTCTGCACGCCCGGCAGCTTGTACAGCGCCTCGACCTGGATCTCGTTGTCGAAGTGGCCAATGTTGCAGACGATGGCCTGGTCCTTCATCTGCGTCAGGTGCTCGATGCGGATGATGTCCTTGTTGCCGGTGGTGGTGACGTAGATGTCGGCCTGGCCGAGGGTGTCCTCGACGGTGTTGACCTCGAAGCCTTCCATCGCCGCCTGCAGCGCACAGATCGGGTCGATCTCGGTGACGATGACGCGGGCGCCGTAGGCACGCAGGCTGTGCGCCGAGCCCTTGCCGACGTCGCCGTAGCCGCACACCACCGCGACCTTGCCGGCCAGCATCACGTCCATCGCGCGCTTGAGGCCGTCGGCCAGCGACTCGCGGCAGCCGTAGAGGTTGTCGAACTTGCTCTTGGTCACAGAGTCGTTGACGTTGATCGCCGGGATCAGCAGGGTGCCGGCTTCGGCCAGCTGGTACAGGCGGTGCACGCCGGTGGTGGTCTCTTCGGAGACGCCCTTCCAGTCCTTGACCACGCGGGTCCAGTAGCCGGGGCGCTCCACCGCCACGCGCTTGAGCAGGTTCTTGATCACCTGCTCCTCGTGCGAGGAGGACGGCTCGTCCACCCACTTGGCGCCGTTCTCCAGCTCATAGCCCTTGTGGATCAGCAGGGTCACGTCGCCGCCGTCGTCCACCACCAGTTCCGGGCCGGTCTGGGTGCCGTCGGGCAGGGTGAAGGTCAGCGCGTCGAGGGTGCAGTCCCAGTATTCCTCCAGGGTCTCGCCCTTCCAGGCGAACACGGGGGTGCCGGTGGCGGCGATCGCCGCGGCGGCGTGGTCCTGGGTGGAGAAGATGTTGCACGAGGCCCAGCGCACGTCGGCGCCGATGTCCTTCAGCGTCTCGATCAGCACCGCGGTCTGGATGGTCATGTGCAGCGAGCCGGTGACGCGCACGCCGGCCAGCGGCTTGGCGGCGGCGTACTGGCGGCGGATCGACATCAGGCCCGGCATCTCGTGCTCGGCGATGTCCAGTTCCTTGCGGCCCCAATCGGCCAGGGAAATGTCGGCGACCTTGTAGTCGCCCTCGGTGGAAAAGCTCTTGAGTGCAGCGTTCATCGATAAAGCTCCGGTCAATGGCGAGAAACTCGCGAAGTCCGGGCGCCGTTGTCGCTCAAGCCTCGCGCCGAGCCTGGCCGGATCTGGAGACGGGGAATCCGGTCTCGATCCGGTCGCAGCGCCCCTCGGCGCAAGGGGTAACCGATTATAGCGGCTGCCGCGTGTGGCGCTTGAACGCGGGTCGGGGCGGGCAATGGCATGCCCAAGCCCAACCATCGACAGGGGGCGGGCCGCGCCGGCCCTGCTACCGTCGCTGGTTCGATCGATGCGAAGGAGAGGGGAAGAGATGAACCAGATCACAGTGCGCGGGCGCCGCCGTGTCGCCAGGCCGGTCTGCGGCCTGCTGTGCGCGGCCCTGGCCGCGGCCTGCAGCGCCGCCGCCAACGCGGCCGCG
>NZ_AQOK01000132.1:0-3193 GCF_000364645.1 Xanthomonas sp. SHU 308
CTCGAGATTGGCGACCGCGGCGAGCGGTTCGCCTGGGGCGGCATCGCCCGCCGGGCGCGGCTCCGGCGGCAACGCGCCGTTGCCGGGAACGGGCGGCAGGCCATCCTTGCGCGCAGGACCCTGGTCTTTCCAGATGGACATGGGCTGTCGTCTCCAGTCGGGGGAAGCGCGACTATCGCCGCTCTATCGCGTCGGTTTTGTGACGCTTTCTTCAAAACGACGGCCCGACCGCGACCGCCGCCGGTTCAGCCCATGCCGTCCAGCGCCAGGTCGTAGGCCTGCACCTGGTTGCGGCCGCAGCGCTTGGCCCGGTACAGCGCCGCATCGGCCTTGCGCAGCAGGGTGGTGGCGACCACGCCGTCGCGCGCATAGCTGGCCACGCCGATCGACATGGTCACCGCCGGCAGCGCCTTGCCGTCCACGGTCGCGCTCAATTGCTGGGCGGCGCTGCGGATCTGTTCGGCGATGGCCTGCGCCTGTTCCGGCCCGGTCTCCGGCAGGATCACCGTGAACTCCTCACCGCCGTAGCGGCAGGCGATGTCCTCGCCGCGCAGCCGCGTCGACAGCATCTGCCCGACCGCGGCCAGCAGGGCGTCGCCGCCGCCGTGGCCGTGCAGGTCGTTGAACTGCTTGAAGTGGTCCACGTCCAGCATCAGCAGCGACAGCGGCATCTGCCGGCGTCCGCAGCGGGCCAGTTCGTGGTTGAGCGATTCTTCCAGGTAGCGCCGGTTGAACAGGCCGGTGAGCGGGTCGCGGATCGACTGCAGGCGCAGCGACTCGCGCAGACGCAGGTTGCTCAGCGCCAGCGACAGCTGCTCGGCGGCGGCCTCGGCGATGGCGATGCGCGGCAGTGGACCGGTGCCGCGCCCGGCCAGGAACACAAAGCCCAACTGGGTGCCCTGAGCCGACAACGGAATGCAGGCGGTGCTGGCACCGGCCGCGTACGGATCCTCGCGCAGATGCGCGCAGGCCGAGTCGTGGCCCTGCGCATGCACGAAGTGGCTCTTGTCGCGGCGCAAGGCCCAGCAGTCCTGCGGCGCCACGGCCGGCTCGCTGCCGACCGGCGGCTGGCCCCAACTGACGATTTCCTCGGCGCGGTCGCGCGAGGCGCGCAGCAGGTAGACGCTGCCGCCGGTGTCGGGCATCAGCGCGGCGAGCAGGCGTGCGGTCACCGTCAGTGCCTCGGCCGGCTCCACGCAACTCTGCAGCAGGCCGGTATAGCGGCTGAGCGCGTTGAGGTCGGCACTGGTGCGCTCCAGCTCGGTGATGCTGGCTTCCATCTTCTCGTTGGCGACCGAGGCGGCCTGCTCGGCGTTGCTGCGGTTGCGCAGTTCGCGCAGCAGTAGCGCGTACACCACGCCGACGCTGCCCAGGCCGAACGGGATGCCGGCCAGGGCGAGCACCAGCAGCATGTCGGCGCTGCGCTGGTTGGAGGTGTCGCGGCTCTGCAGCAGTTGCAGTTCCACGTCGGTCATCTGCTGCACCTGGTCGCGGATCGCGCTGGAGCTCTGGTACACGCTGGGCGCCATCGCCTGCCGCAGCGCCTGCAGGCCGTCGCGCTGGTACACCGCGAGCATCTCCCGCATCTGCCGCAGGCGCGTGTCCATCGACAGCTGCAGCACCTGGATGTTGGCGATCTGCACGGGATTGTCGGAAACCAGCTTGCGCAGCTGCGCCAACTGCCGCGGCACGCGTTCGGCGCTGTCGTAGTAGAGGCTCAGATAGGCCTGGTTGTCGGTCAACTCGTAGCCGCGCAACGAGGATTCGGTCATCAGCAAGGTGGATTGCACCTCGTCGATGTTGCGCAGCACTTCGTGGGTATGCGCGACGCGTGCGGCGTCGGAGATGGCGCGTTGTGCGCCGTAGAACACGCCGGCGCCGATCAGCACGAAGACCGCGGCGGAGAACAGCAGGGCTAGACGGGTCCTGGCCCGCACACGTTGGAGAATCGGCATCGCAAAAGTCTACTGTGACGCCGCAAACGCCTTGGACCGGCGTCACAAAAGACGCCCTGCCGGCACAGCGCGCGGCACGCGCTGCGCGGCAGAGGCCGCCCCCGCATGAACGGGGACGGCCAATGACTCAATGCTGCTCGCGGTCGCCGTTGTGCGGATCTTCGTTGGCGTTCTCGCGTGCCTTGTCGGCGACTTTCTGCGCCGCATTCGCCGTGGCCTCGCTGGCATCGGCCGCCATCTCCTTGGCTGCGGCCGAGGCATCCTTGACGGCATCGGAGTTGGCCGCACGGTGCGCCGCATCGCGCGCGTCGGCGGCGACCTCGCGCCCGGCCTGCGCGACCTGGCCGGCGGCTTCCTTGGCCGCTTCGCCGGTCTGTTCGGCAGCGACCTTGGCGTCGCGTTGTGCCTGCTGCGATTCGGGACCCTGGCAGCCGGCCAGTGCGAGGGCGCCCAGCAGGGCCACGATCGGGGTCTTGTTCATGCGGCTTCTCCGTCCACGGGTGGGTGACGCGGCGCAGCCTAGGCGGACGCGCATGCAGCCTGCGTCAAGGCGAAGCGGTGGAGCGAGGCAGTGTTCAGGAAGGCGCTGTCGCTGGTGGGGGAGGCGCCGTGGGGTGGGAGCCAGGCACTGCGATGCGCGCGGCTGCCGGCGATGCGGGCCATACGGATGTGCGGCGTCGGCGCGTACGCGCCGCACGTGCATGGCGCGTGGCAGCGGTGCGCATCGCCCGCCGCGGGCGGCGGTGCTGCGCGTCGTGCGGGTCATGCGTCGCGCTTGCATGCGCTACGCGTGGACCACGCAATGGCGCGGACGAATCCTGTGTGTGGGGACGCACGCTTGCGAGGCGACGTCAGCGGCGGACGACGGCGCGGCATTCGCGCGAGGCGAACATGCATGCGTCGTCACCCACGCCGCCCTCCGGGAACACGCTGTGCCGGCACGCTGGTGGCGCCGTTGCCGTGCTGCCCGGCAAACGCTAGGCAAAGAAAAAGCCGCTGGCGGACCAGCGGCTCTTTCAGGACTGCAAAAAGCGAGAAGTGATTACTTCTTGGCTTCCTGAGCAGCGTCCTTCGCCTTTTCGGCGGTGTCTTCCGCAGCCTTGGCGGTGTCGGCAGCCTTGTCGGCAGCGGCATCGGTCGGGGCAGCGGCGGCAGCGGCCGAAGCGTCGGCAGCGGTGTTGGCGGCGGTCGCGGCGGTGTCGGCAGCGGCCTGAGCGGCGTCGGCGGTCGGGGCGCCA
>NZ_AQOK01000133.1:0-7100 GCF_000364645.1 Xanthomonas sp. SHU 308
GCTTTAGCCGTAGAAGTAGCTGCCGGCCTGGCCGGGCGCGCGCACCATGTAGCGGTCCAGCTCCTGCCGCGCCATCGCCGGCGACAGGCCGACGTCGTTCTCCAGCACCAGGCGCGCCCGCTCGCGGTCGATCAGGCCGAGATTGAGCATCGGGTCGAGCATGGCACGCGCTGCGCGCAGCAGGCGGAACTGCAGGGCGATCAACTGCCCGTCCAGCGGCTCGTACGGCACCATCTCGGCCTCGGCGTACAGCGCCCAGCCTTCGACGTTGACCGAGTTGAACGCGAACAGGCTGCGCGCCAGCGACACTCCGCGCTCGACCATGGCGGTGAACTGCAGTTCGTGGCCGGGCCGGCCCTCGTGCGCGCTCAGCGTCCATGCCGCCGCGCCGAAGTTGAAGTCGTCGTAGTGCTCGCCCTTGCCGGCGCTGTCCGGATTGCCCAGCGGCAGCACGAAGGTGCCCTGCTCGCCGGTGTTGCCGACCAGCGGTGCCGGGCGGAAATGCGGCGCCGGTTGCGCGGCGCTCTCGGCCGGCGAGCCCAGGCGCATCTGCATCGGCCGCTGCGGCACGTCGACGATGCGCTGCTGGCGGATGATCGGATCGATGCGGTCGATGACGCTGCGGTAGTGGGCTTCGAGCTTGTCGTCGGCAATGGTGTCGCGCTTGAGCGCGCGCAGCACGGTGCGGCAATCGCGGGCGTCGTCGCCGCGCAGGCCCTTGGCCGCAGCCACCAGTGGCGCCAGTTGCTGCATCGCCGCGCGGGTTTCCATGAATTCCAGCTGCGCGCGTTGCATCAGCACCTGCGGTGCGATGTCGATGCCGACCTGCTTGAGCTGGAACGCATACAGCTCGGGCGGCAGGCGCGCATCCTCGCGCGCCTGCGGCAACACCACCGTGCGGGTCCAGGTGGCGTAGTCCTGGAACTGCTTGTCCAGCGCTGCCAGCGCCGCTTCCGCGCCGGTGATCTTGTACTCGGCGAACAGCGCGCGAATGCCCTTGGCGTAGGTATCGACATTGCTCAAGGCCTGCTCGACCTCGCGCCTGGTCGGCTGCAGGAGATTGCCGTCCGCGCGCTTTTCTTCGTAGCGTTGCCGCGCCAGCTGCAGGGTCGAGGTGCTGCCCGGCGCCAGGCCGACGTAGCGCTGCAGCCGCAGCAGCGCCTTGGCGCGGCGCGCCGCCGGTACCTGCTCGGACAACAGGTTGTTGATGCCGCCGAACACGTGCTGCGGCGCGTCGGTCCATGGCAGCAAGAAACGCTCGTTGAGCGTGCTGCCCTCGATGGACTGGTCGGCGGCGTGGATCAGGATCGCCAGATCCTGGCGCACGTTCGGATCGCGCTCCACCTGCAGTTTTTCCTGCAGCGTGCGGCGCGCGGCAGCGGTCGCCTCGCGGAAACGCCGCGCGTTGTCGGGCCCGAAATCGGAGACCTGGTCGTCGAATCCCGGCACGCCGAAGAAGCTCACTTCCTCGGCCTGGAACGGCGCCTGCGCCTGCAGCAGGATCTGCGCGAACGCATTGCTGCGCTCCACCCAGGCCGGCACGCGCGTGGCCGATGCGGCAGCCGGTGCGGCCGCCGCGTCCATCGCCGAAAACGGCAAAGGCGCCGCCAGGGCCAGGGTCAGGGCGATGGCGAGGACACGTGGCTTCATGGCGCAGCTCCGACAGAATGATGTCAGGACCGTACGCGGCGCGTGCCGGCTCGGCCATCTGCCGGAGGTCATGGCCGCCGCCACGCCGCAGTGCAGCATGCGGATGAAGACTACGCCGCCGCGGTCGCGCACATGCTGTGCCGGCAACAGAGGCGCGCGATTGCAGGAAATGGCCGGTGCGATCGCGCTCTACCCAAGGCGCCACCCACGCACCACGCGGTGCGGTGGGCGGCAGATCGTTCGCCGCTGCTTACTTCGTCGCGTCGGCCTCTGCCGGCGTGGCACTGTCGTCGACATCTGTGGCAGGCACCGGCGGCGCCTCGACCGCCATCTCGTCCGCCTCTTCGTCCTCGTCCTCGGCATCCTGCCCGAGCGCATCGAGCAGCGGGATCGCTTCACCCGCATCCGGCAACACCTGCAAGGTGGTGTAGTGCCACTCGCCCGCATGGCGCTCGGCTTCGATGTACAGGGTGCCGTTGGCGCGGCTGCCGTGCAGCGACACGCTCAGCTCGGCATTGCCACTGCCGCCGCCGCTGCTGTTGAAGCTGCCGCTGGGCATGATGCCGTCCTTGATCGGCGCGCCCAGCGCAGCCGCCACGCGCGGGTCGTGTTGCGCGGCCATCACACCGACCCGGTAAGGCTCGGACGACTTGGTGACGCGCGCGATGCCGAGCACGAACACCGCGATCGACGCCAGCAGCAGGGCGCCGAGCACCAGCACGATCAGCGGCACCGCCCACTTCCAGTGCCGTGCCCACCAGCCGCGCTTGGCCGGTGGCAGCGCCGTGGCGGAGGTGGGACCGGGCGTGCCGGGCAGCGGTGGCGGACTCGACATGACGTCACTCCTTGTCGTGCGGAAGCGGGAAGGTGGAAGCGGAACGGCGCACTCAGGGCTTGAGGCAGCGCGCCAGGAAGGCTTCGGTGGTGCGATAGCGGTGCAGCGCGTTGCTGCCGGACAGGCCGTGCTTGGCGCCCGGATAGGTCATCAGCTCGAACAGCTTGCCGCGCTTCTGCAGTTCGCTCATCAGCGAGGTGGAATTGGTGAACAGCACGTTGTCGTCGGCCATGCCGTGCAGCAGCAGCAGTTGCGAGGTCAGCCCGTCCAGGTGCGCGGCCACGCGGCTGTCGCGGTAGCCATCGGGATTGGCCTTGGGCAGGTTCATGTAGCGCTCGGTGTAGTGGCTGTCGTACAGACCCCAGTCGGTCACCGGCGCGCCGGCGGCGCCGCAGGCATAGGCCTCGCTGTGCTTGGCCAGCAGCATCAGGGTCATGTAGCCGCCGTTGGACCAGCCGTACACGCCGATACGCGCCGCATCCACCCACGGCTGCGCCTTCAGCCAGGCCACGCCGCGCAACTGGTCGTCCACTTCCACGGTGCCCTGGTGCTGGTACAGCGCGCCGCCGAAATCGCGGCCGCGGCGCGGCGTGCCGCGGTTGTCCAGCGAAAACACCACATAGCCGTGCTGCGCCAGATACTGGTCGAACAGCGCATCGCCGCGGCCGGGCCAGCCGTCGACCACGGTCTGCGCGGCCGGACCGCCGTACACATAGACCACCACCGGGTAGCGCTTGCCCGGGTCGAACCCGTCCGGCTTCATCAGCCGGTAGTGCAACTGGGTCTTGCCATCGGCGGCGGTCAGGGTGCCGAACTCGACCGGACGCTGCGCGGCGCGGTAGGCCGCATACGGGTGTTGCGGATCGGCCAGGTCGTTAACCAGCAGGGTGGCGATCTTTTCGCCAGTGGCGCGGAACAGCTCGATCTGCGGCGGCGTGGTGGTGTTGGACCAGCTGTCGACATACACGCTGGCGTTCTTGGCGAAGCTGGCGGCATGCGTGCCATTGGGCTTGGACAGCTGCGCGATGGCACCGCCGGCCAGCGGCACCGCGTAAATCTGCGTCTGCGTCGGCGACGCCTTGGTCGCGGAGAAATAGACCTTGCCGGCCGCCTCGTCCACCGCGAGCAGCTCGTCCACCACCCACTCGCCCTGGGTCAGCGGGCGCAGCGTGCGGCCGTCTTCCGAAGCCAGGTACAGGTGTTCGTAGCCGCTGCGCTCCGAGCCCCAGACGAAGCGCCCATCCTTGAGGAAGTGCAGGTCGTAGGTGAGCGGGACCCAGGTCGGGCTGGTCTCGGTGATCAGCACGCGCTGCTTGCCGGTGGCCAGGGTCGCCTCGATCAGCTCCAGGCGCTTCTGGTCGCGCGACTGGCGCTGGAAGGTCAGCCGTTGCGGATCGCGCCAGTCCACCCGCGCCAGGTAGATGTCCGGGTTCTTGCCCAGGTCGATCCACTCCGGCTGCGCGCCGGCACGCGGCGCGATCGTGCCGAGCTGGATCTTGACGTTGGGCTGGCCGGCCTGCGGATAGCGCTGCTCCACCACCTCGGTGTGGTCGGCGTAGACCTCCGGGCGCTTCTGCACCGGCACCTCAGTTTCGTCGATGCGCGCGAAGGCGATCGCCGAGTCGTCCGGCGCCCACCAGTAGCCGGTGTGGCGATCCATCTCCTCATCGGCGACGAACTCGGCCACACCGTTGCCGATGGTCTCGCTGCCGTCGCGGGTGAGCTGGTGCTGCTGGCCGCTGGCCAGGTCGATCACCCACAGGTTGCGCCCGCGCACGAAGCTGACGTAGCCGCCCTTGGGCGAGATCTTGGGATCGGTGACGAAGCCTTCGCCGTGGGTGAGCTTGCGCACCGCGGCGCTGCCGCTCTTGCGCAGGTCGTACAGGTACAGCTCGCCGCCAAGCGGGAACAGCAGCGCATGCGCGTCCGGCGCCCACTGGTACTCGACGATGCCGGTGTAGGCGGCGATGCGCTGGCGCTCGCGGCGCGCCTTCTCCTCGTCGCTCAGGGTCTCGGTGCCGGGCAGCACCAGCTTGGAATCCACCAGCATGCGGGTCTGGCCGCTGGCGATGTCGTATTCCCAAAGGTCCAGTTGGTTGCGGTCGCTGTCCTTGCCGCGCAGGAAGGTCACCCGCGAGCCGTCCGGCGCCACCTTGGGCTTCATCAGAGTCGGCCCGGACAGCGGCTTGCTGCCGGTGATGGCCTCCAGGGTCAGTTTCTCGGCGTGGGCGGGAACGATGGGGGTGGCGAGCATGAGGGCGAGAGCGGCGAACAGAGAGCGCATGAAGGTTCCTGATGGAGCACCGAGCGCACGGATGATGCGCGTGCGCCCGGGATTTGAGAAGCGCGCCGGCTCAGCGCTGCCCGAACAGGTGCTTGCGCTCGGCGTCGCTGAGCGGCTTGCCCGCGTTCGGGTTCACCTGCTCCTTCAAGGCGTAGGCGCGCTGGGTGGCCGGGCGCGCGGCGATGGCCTCGTGCCAGCGCTTGAGGTGCGGGAAGGCGGCGTAATCGGGGGTCAGGCCGTTGTACACCTCGATCCACGGGTAGCTGGCCATGTCGGCGATGCCGTAGTCGTCGCCGGCCAGGTAGGCGCTGTGCGCCAGACGCTTGTCCAGCACCCCGTGCAGGCGCCGCACCTCGTTGCCGTAGCGTTCGATCGCATAGCCGATCTTCTCCGGCGCGTAGACGTTGAAATGCCCCATCTGCCCGGTCATCGGGCCGAGCCCGGCCATCTGCCAGAACAGCCATTCCAGCGCGACCACGCGCCCGCGCGGATCGGCCGGGAGGAAGCGGCCGGTCTTCTCGGCCAGATACAGCAGGATCGCGCCGGATTCGAACACGCTCTGCGGCGCGCCGCCGTCGGCCGGGGCGTGGTCGACGATGGCCGGCATCTTGTTGTTGGGCGAGATCGCCAGGAAGTCGGGCGCGAACTGCTCGCCGGCACCGATGTTGACCGGCTTGAGCGTGTAGTCCAGCCCGGCTTCCTCGAGGAACAGGGTGACCTTGTGCCCATTGGGGGTGGGCCAGTAGTACAGATCGATCATGACGGCGCTCCTGGTAGGGGAGCCCGAGTGTAGCGGCGGCCCCCGGCTTGGCAGCGTCATCGCCGGCCGGGTACCCTGGCCGCTCCCGCAACGCAGCATTCCAGACCACGCCATGACTCCAGAGCGGCCCCGCCTGCATCCCCTGTCCAACCTGATCTTCGCCTCGCGCTGGCTGCAGTTGCCGCTGTACCTGGGACTGATCGTGGCCCAGGGCGTCTACGTGTTCCTGTTCGGCAAGGAGCTGTGGCACCTGATCCACGAGGCGCCGAGCCTGGGCGAGCAGCAGATCATGCTGATCGTGCTCGGCCTGATCGACGTGGTGATGATCTCCAACCTGTTGGTGATGGTGATCGTCGGCGGCTACGAGACCTTCGTGTCGCGGCTGGGCCTGGAGGGCCATCCGGACCAGCCGGAGTGGCTGAGCCACGTCAACGCCAGCGTGCTCAAGGTCAAGCTGGCGCTGTCGATCATCGGCATCTCCTCGATCCACCTGCTCAAGACCTTCATCGCGGTCGGCGCGCTCGGCGGGATGCCGATGTGCTCGCCGGAACAGCTGGCCAGCGCCGTGGGGACGGTGGACCTGAAGAGCTGCGCGACGCTGACCGCCACCGGCGTGCTGTGGCAGACCATCATCCATGGCATCTTCATCCTGTCGGCGATCGGCATCGCCTGGACCGACCGGATCATGTCCGCGTCCGCGCCGGCGCGGCCGGCGCATTGACCGGCGCGCGCCGCGTCACGCTTTTTGCCGCATGGCAGCGGCTGCCACGCACGCAGCGGCCGCGGATGCTAGATTGATCGATGGGGTGCGCTGGCGGCATGGGGGCCGCAGCACCGCGAACGCACCGCCGTCGCATCGTTGATTGCCAACACCGGGGATTCAGGGGGACGCATGTCGCAACTCACCACACTCGCCAAGGCGCGCCGGGTCGCGCCGATCCTGTTGCTGGCCGCGCTGGCGGCCTGCTCCAAGCAGGAAGAGGCCGCACCACCCAGCGCGGCACCGGCCACCGCCGCGGCCAACGCACCGGCACCGCCGGCGGTCTCGGCCAAGGTGCAGTCGATGGGCACCGAACAATTGCACGACTCGGCCAGCCAGGCGCTGCGCGAGAACCGCATGTATGCACCGGCCGGCAACAACGCGGTCGAGTACTACCTGGCGTTGCGCGACAAGCAGCCGGACGACGCCGGGGTCAAGAGCGCGCTGACCGACCTGATGCCGTACACGCTGATCGCCGCCGAACAGAGCATCAACCGCGAGGACTTCCCGGAAGCCCAGCGCCTGATCGGCCTGATCGAGAAGATGGATCCGCAGGCGCCGGCGCTGCCGCGGCTCAAGCAGGGCGTGAGCAAGGGCATGGAGGCCGTGGCCCAGCGCAGCCAGGACGAGACCGACAAGGCCAAGAAGGACGCCGAGCAAAAGGCCAAGCTGGCGGCCGAGCAGCAGAAGCAGGCGCAGCAGCAGGCCAGCGAGGCGCAGGCGGCGCAGCAGATCGCCGCACAGCAGGAGGCCGCGCGCCGCGAGAGCGCACGCCAGGAGGCCGAACGCCAGGCCGCCGCGCGCCCCGCCA
>NZ_AQOK01000134.1:0-4005 GCF_000364645.1 Xanthomonas sp. SHU 308
CGGTTGCGCCGCTGCCGCCGGTGGCCGCTGATCGCATCGACGCGTCGGCGCCCCCGTCCATCGCCGCGCCGGCCGTGCCGGCCTGGGATCTGGCGCCGGCCGAGGACACGCTCGAGACGACGCCGCGCACGCAGGACGCTGCGCCGTCCGCACCGCAGGCGCCGCAGTGGAGCCTGGCGACGGACGAGCCCGACACCGCCACCGAACATGCCCTCGCGCCCGCTGACGCTGGCGCTGCGGGCGACGCGCACGAGCAGGAACCTGTCGCGCCATCGCAGGCGCTCAGCTTCGATCCGGTCGCGGCCGAACAGGACAGCTGGACCGGCACCGCCGAGCCGCTGCACATCAGCCTCGATTCCCTGGTGCTGGAGCAGGACGCACTGCGGCCGCAGACGCCGTCCACGCTCGCCCAGGAAGACGCTGCCGCAGCCGCTCCCGCGGCGTCCGTCTCCGATGTCGCCGGTTTCGATCCGGTGGCCGCCGAGTATCCGGAGCAGGCGCAGACCGATGTGCCGGCCGCGTTCGCTGGCCTGGACGAACACGACGATCCCAACCTGATCATCGTCGACACGCCGACTGCTGCAGAAGACGCCGACGCCTCCACGCCGCCGCTGGTCATCGAACTGGAAGACGCGCCAGCGTTCGCCGACGCGCCTGGCGGGTCCGCCGACGAGGTGCACACGCTCGACTGGCACGCCGCCCCGGCCGCGCAGGACGAGCAGGCCGCGTCCGCGCTGTCGCCGGATGCGGCCGCGCTGGCCGACGCTGGCGCCCATATCGCCCACGGCGAACGCCTAGACGCGGCAGCGGAGGGCGAGCCAGCAGACGCCGGTGCCGACGCCGAAGACGCCGCGCACGCGATCCCGACGGAGGCCGCGGAGGCCACCGACGCCGCACGCCAGACCGAGTCGCACGCGCCCATGGATGGCCTGGCGCAGACCGATCCCGGCCTTGCCGCCATCGACGAGGCTGCGCACACCGATGCCGTGGCCGATGCGCCATCGGCGCCGGAGCATGCCGCGCGGGAATCCGAGGAGCATGCGACGCCCGAGCCGGTACAGGCACACGCTGCAGCGGTGTCGGACGCCGAAGCCGCGTTCCTGGCCGACCTGGAGGCTGCCGCCGCGCAGTTCGACGTGACCGCGGCCGTCCACAGTGGCGAGCCTGCGGCCGCAGCATCCGCCAGCGCGGAGGCGAGCGCTGCTCCTGCCGCCGCTGCGCCTGCCGCCGAGGCCGGCTTCATCGACGGCGATGGCGAGATCGACGAGGAAATCCGCGCCGTGTTCCTCGAGGAGTTCGACGAGGAACTGGTCAATCTCGGTGCGCTGCTGCCGGCCTGGCGCGCCGCGCCTGCCCACACCGAAAGCCTGCGGCCGATCCGCCGCGTGTTCCACACCCTGAAGGGCAGCGGCCGCCTGGTCGGCGCGCGCGTGCTCGGCGAGTTCAGCTGGAAGATCGAGAGCATGCTCAACCGCGTGCTCGACGGCTCGCGTCCCGCCAGCCCGGCGGTGGTGGCGATGGTCGAGCAGGCCTACGCGGTGCTGCCGCAGCTCAATGCTGCGCTGCGCGGCGACGGCGCGGTGCAGGCCGATCTGGACGCGATCCAGGCCGTGGCCGAGCGTATCGCCGCCGGCGAGGAGGCGTTCTATTTCGCCACCCCGCAGGCGACCGTCGCACCGCGCGCGGGCACACCGGCGTCGGTGGACAGCGTGTTGCGCGAGATCCTCGAAGCCGAGGTCGCCACCCATCTGGAGACCGTGCACGCCTGGCTGCAGCACGCGCCGCAGCCGGCGACCGAAGCGCTGCTGCGCGCGGTGCACACCATGAGCGGCGCGTTCGCGATGACCGACGTGCCGGAGATCACCGCGGTCACCGGGCCGGCCGAGAGCTACGTCAAACGCGCGCTGGCCGCCGGCAGCGTGCCGAGCGCCGACGGCGTGCGTGCGCTCGAGGACGCGGCG
This sequence comes from Xanthomonas sp. SHU 308, assembly GCF_000364645.1. Lineage (NCBI taxonomy): Bacteria > Pseudomonadati > Pseudomonadota > Gammaproteobacteria > Lysobacterales > Lysobacteraceae > Xanthomonas > Xanthomonas sp. SHU 308. The sequence continues at coordinate 1,962 of NZ_AQOK01000134.1, forward strand.
CGCGCCATCGCCGCCACCATCGCGGAACTGCAGGCACCGTCGCCGGTGATTCCGCCGTTCACCGACCTGGCGCAGCGCCTGCGCGCGCTGGTGGAGACCCTGCCGGAAGTGCAGTGGCCGCCGATCGCGCACGACGAGGACGACGAAGACCTGTCCGCGCCGGCACCGGCCGAGGCCGGCCTGGATGAGCAGGCCGTGCAGGCGGTGGAACTCACCGCGGCCGACGATCTGTCGGCGTTCCTGGGCGATGCCGCGCATCTGCACGAAGCGCTGCCGGCGGATGACATTGCCGGGCAGTCCGACGCGGTTGACGCCGACCAGCATCGCATCGATGTTCACGCGGACGCCGCGTCCGCGCAGTCCTCGGACGGGGCGGCGGCGTCCACGCCGGCAGACAGCGACGCCACCACCGACACGGATGCGGCCTCGCTGGCGTCGGCGAGCGAGGACGAGCCGCTTGCTGTTGAGCAGGCGGCTGCACCGCATGACGAACGCGACGCCGACGAACAGGCGGCCCTGGCGCAGGACGGCCAGCTCGACGAGCTGACAGTCGAGGCGCCGCTGGGCGCCGAGCAGGTGTCGGACCTGGTTCCAGAAGCGTTGGATCCGGCGGCGCAGGACGCGACGGTCGATGCGGTCATTGCCGATGCTGCGACCGATACCCCGATGGATGCGCAGGAACTGCAGGCGCCGGAGCATGCTGGCGAGTCGCACGGCTCCGAGGCTCACCCAATCGAAGCGCAGGACGGGGAAGCCCGGGATGCGTCCGTGCATGCGCCGGAGTCGCAGGTGTCCGATCATTCGGCGGCCGACCGCGACGCCGACGCCGACGCGACCGAAGCGCAGGCAACGGATCATTCGGCAGCGGACCACGCTGTCGAAGACCATGCGACCGACGCGCAGGCGAGCGACAGCCAGGACGCGTCCGCACACGGACAGGATGCGCAGGCATCGGAGCACGATGCGACGCATGGCGACGCCGATGCGTCCATTGACGACACCGCTGAAGCGCACGAGCAGCAGCTCAACGAGGACGCCCCTGCGATCGGCCTGCGTCAGCACCCGTTGGCGCCGTCGAGCGGCTGGCGCCACGACGGCGTGGCCTCGGCCAACGACGATACCGAGGCTGTCGTCGAGCACGGCGACGTTAGCCTGGATGCCGCTTCGCCTCCGCACGCGGGGACGGGCGAGGGCGGTGCGAATTCCCCCGCCGCCGACACGGACGGCGAGCACGCCGACACCGACGCAGAACACGTCGAGCCGACCAGCGGTGCAGGCGAGAGCGCGCTGCAGGATGTCGCCGCCGAAGCGGACGAGACCACGGACGCGCATCATGCTGGGTTCGACGAAGTGCCCGACGCGCCGCGAGGCGACGCCGCTCACGACGACACGACCGCGGCGACCGAGACGGACGCGACGGCATCGGCCGACGCAGCGCACGAAGAAACCGATCAACACGCGTCGGCGGCAGCCGTGCCCGCACAGCCCGACGTCGACGCCGCGCAGGCCGCGGCCGATCCCGCGCGAACCGATCTGTCGGCCGTCGATCTGGGGCCGCTGGATTTCGCCGACCTTGATCGCGAGCTGGTCGATATCTTCGTCGACGAAGGCAAGGACCTGCTCGACCACTGCGATCGCCTGATCGCCGAGCTGCGTGCCGCGCCGCAGGACCGCGACGTGCTCGGCGGCCTGCAGCGCGACCTGCATACGCTGAAGGGCGGCGCGCGCATGGCCGGCATCAACGCCATCGGCGACCTCGGCCATGGCATCGAGTCCTTGCTGGAGGCGGTCGCCGCCCATCGCACCGAGCTCGACCGCCAGGACGTGCAGTTGCTGGAGCGCGGCTTTGATCGCCTGCACCAGTTGTTGACCCTGACCGGCAACCACCGTGCGGTGGCGATGCCGCAGGACCTGATCGGCGCGTTCGACGCGCGCACGCACGGGCAACGGTTCGCCGCCGCCAGCGATGCCGAGACTACCGTCGCGGCGCCGCTCGCGGCGGCCGACGGCGCGCTGGCTGCCGCGGCACTGGCCGCCGTGGCGG
>NZ_AQOK01000135.1:0-11460 GCF_000364645.1 Xanthomonas sp. SHU 308
GCCGGCGTCGCGCAGCTGCGCGGCGATCGCGCGCAGGCCGCTGAGGTGCTGCGCGCCGTCGGCGTGGTCGGCGATGCGCCCGGCCGGCAGCGACAGGGTCAGGTGCCAGCGGCCGTCCTCGCCAGCCTGCCAGCCGGCGCGGTCGCCGTTGTGCTCGAAGGCGAAGTCGCGCGTGGGCTGCAGGCGCACGCCGGCACGGCGCTCGATCTCCGCCAGCACCGTGTCCAGGCCGTGGTCGTCGATGGTGTACTTGAAGCGCGCGCGCTTGCGCACGGTGCGGTTGCCCAGGTCGCGCTGGGTGGTCACCACCGCGGTAGCGACATCGAGCAGGTGCGCGCGGTCGATGAAGCCGACCACGTTGGCCACGCGCGGGTAGGTCTCCGCATCGCCATGGCTGGCGCCCATGCCGCCGCCGAGGCTGACGTTGTAGCCGGCCAGCGTGCCGTCGGCGTCGAGCACCCCGATGAAGCCCAGATCGTTGGCGAACACGTCCACGTCGTTGACCGGCGGCAGCGCGAAACCGATCTTGAACTTGCGCGGCAGGTAGGCGTTGCCGTAGATCGGCTCGTCCTCCTGGCCGCTGCCGGCGACCTGCTCCTCGTCCAGCCAGATCTCGTAGTAGGCGCGGGTGTTGGGCAGCAGGTATTCGGACACGCGCGCGGCGTCGGCGTAGAGCGTGGCGTGTGCCTGCGATGCCAGCGGATTGGCGGCGACCTGCACGTTGCGGTTGACGTCGCCGCAGGCGGCCAGGGTGTCGATCAGCGCGGCGTTGATCGCCTGCATGGTCGCCTTCAGCTCGCGCTTGATCACTCCGTGGAACTGGAACGCCTGACGCGTGGTGACGCGCAGCGAGTGGTTGCCGTAGGTGGTGGCGATGGCGTCGAGCTTGAGCCACTGCGCCGGATCCACCACCCCGCCCGGGGTGCGCGTGCGGATCATGAACTGGTAGGCCGGCTCAAGCTTCTGCCGGCGCCGCTCCTCGCGCAGATCGCGGTCGTCCTGCTGGTAGCTGCCGTGGTACTTGATCAGGGTCTGATCGTCCTCGCGCAGCGCCCCGGTGACCGGATCGGCCAGGCTCTGCAGCAGCGACCCGCGCAAGCGCTGGCTGTGGTGCTTGATGTCTTCGACGGAGTGGGACATTGGGTAGGGAATCGAGAATGGGGAATAGGGAATGGCAAGAGCGGGTGCGTCGGATTACGGAAAGCCCGTCGAGGCCGGCTGTTGCCCATTCCCCATTCCCGTTTCCCGATTCCCCACCTCAATAGACATCACGCGCATACCGCCCCTCTCGCTGCAGTTGGCTGAGGTAGGCGGCGGCGTCCTCGGGGCTGCGGGCGCCGTGCTCGGTGACGATGTGCAGCAAGGTGGCGTGCACGTCCTTGCCCATGGCGATGGCGCCGCATACGTACAGGTGCGCGCCGTTCTGCAGCCAGTCGTAGACGGCGCGGCCGTGTTCGCGCAGGCGCTGCTGCACGTAGACCTTGGAAGGAGCGGTGTTCCCGCGCAGCGGCTGCACGTCGCGGGAGAACGCCAGGTCCAGCCGGTGCAGTTCGCCGCTGCGCAGCGCCTGCTGCCATTCGGCCTGGTAGAGGAAGTCGCGGTTGAAGTGGCGGGCGCCGAAGAACAGCCAGTTGCGGCCGCTGGCGCCGCTCTCGGCGCGCTCCTGCACGAAGCCGCGGAACGGCGCCACGCCGGTGCCGGGGCCGATCATCAGGATGTCGCGGCTGGCGTCGGCCGGCACCCGGAAGCGTTCGTTGGGTTCGATGTACACCGGCGCGCTGTCGCCTTCGGCCAGGGCGGCCAGATAGCCGCTGGCGGCGCCGCCGTGCGCATGGCCGTGGGCGTCGTAGGCCAGCACGTCGACCGTGAGGTGGGCTTCGTCGCCGACCCGCTTGCGGCTGGAGGCGATCGAGTACAGGCGCGGGACTATCGGCCGCAGCGCCTGCAGCAGCGCGGCGTGGTCCCAATCCGCCGGCCAGCGACGCAGCACGTCGATCACTTGGTGATCGGCGAGCAGCGCCGCCAGGCCGGCGGTCTGGGTGGGGTCGAGCAGCTCGGTCAGCGCGGTCGCGCCGGCGCGTTCGGCGACCGCGCTGAGCAACGGGCGCGAGGCCCGGGTCAGTTCGCGGTGGCCGCTGAGCCACTCGTGCAGGGACAGTGTCTGCCCATCGGCGGTGAGTTCGGCGTGACCGTCCAGTCGCGTCGCGGTCAACACCGCCTCGACCAGCGCAGGCGGGTTGCGATGGCGCACGCCCAGGGCATCGCCGGGTTCGTAGTGCAGGCCGCTGCCGGCCAGCGACAGCTCCAGGTGGCGCACGTCCTTGTCGGCCGGGCCGTGCGCGGCGTAGCGCTGTCCCTTGAAGTCGCGGCCGCTGATCGGCTGGTTGGCCAGCACCTCGGCGGCGAACGGCTGAGTGCGGCTCCAAGCCGTGGCCGCGGTGCCGCGCAGCGGGGTCACCGTGGCCGACGGCGCCGCGGGCGTGTGGCGGCCCAGCACGTCGCGTGCCTGCGCCAGCGCCTGCACGCGCCATGGCGCCGCGACCGTCTCGATCTCCAGGTCGGCCTCGCCCAGCGGCAGCAGCCGTTGCGCGCCGAGTTCGGCCAGGCGCGCATCCAGGCGCCGGGCGATGCCGCAGAAATCGGCGTAGCTGGAATCGCCCAGGCCGAGCACGGCGTACTGCAGCTGCGGCAGCTTTGGCGCGCGCCGGCTCTGCAGGAACTCGACGAAGCCGATCGCATCGTCCGGCGGGTCGCCCTCGCCCTGGGTGCTGATGACCACGTACAGCAGGCGTTCGTTGCCCAGTTCGCGGGTGGGATAGACGTCGGCGCGCAGCAGGCGCACCGCCAGCCCGGCGGCTTCGGCCTCGGTGGCGACCTGTTCGGCGGCGCGGCGCGCGTTGCCGGTCTGGCTGCCGTAGACGATGCTCAACTGCGGCGCGGGCGAGGGTGACGCGGCGGCACCGGCGACAACGGCCAGCGCCGGCGTTGCCGGCCCCTGCGCCTGGGCCAGGCCGGCGGCGTAGCCGGACAGCCACCACAGGCCGGCCGCGTCCAGGCCCTCCACGGTCCGCGCCAGCAGTGCCTTGCGCTCCTCGGGCAAGGGGCTGGGCGGCAACGCGGGCGAGGCGGCGGTCATGGCCGGTCCGGGTGTTGGGAAGGGATGACCGATGTTAGGGAAGCGTTGCGCGGTGCAGAAAGGAACAGGGGTTATCGACTCATGCCCGGGGCTTATTTCTGCCGGGCGGCCGGCGCGACGCACACTGCCGCCCCGACTGCCACGACCGCTGCTACGCTTCGGTCCGGTCTCCCACTGCCTGCCGCCGCCGTCTCGATGAGTGCGTTCCCCCTGTCCCACCTCGACCGCTTAGAGGCTGAGAGCATCCACATCCTGCGCGAGGTCGCTGCCGAGTTCCGCAACCCGGTGCTGCTGTATTCGGTGGGCAAGGACAGCTCGGTTCTGCTGCACCTGCTGCTCAAGGCGTTCGCGCCGGCGCCGCCGCCGATCCCGCTGCTGCACGTGGACACGCGCTGGAAGTTCCGCGAGATGATCGCCTTCCGCGACCGCCGCGCCGCCGAGACCGGCGTGGAGCTGCGCGTGCACATCAATCCCGACGGCGTCGCCCAGGACGTCGGCCCGTTCAGCCACGGCGCCAGCGTGCACACCGACGTGATGAAGACCCAGGCGCTCAAGCAGGCGCTGGACCTGTGGAAGTTCGATGCCGCCATCGGCGGCGCGCGCCGCGACGAGGAGAAGGCGCGCGCCAAGGAGCGCGTATTCTCGTTCCGCAATGCGCACCATCGCTGGGATCCCAAGCAGCAGCGTCCGGAACTGTGGAATCTGTACAACCCGCGCATCCATCCCGGCGAGAGCGTGCGCGTGTTCCCGCTGTCCAACTGGACCGAGCTGGACATCTGGCTGTACATCTACCGCGAAGCGATTCCGGTGGTGCCGCTGTACTTCGCCGCCGAGCGCCCGGTGGTGGAACGCGACGGCGCGCTGATCATGGTCGACGACGCACGCCTGCCGTTGCGTCCCGGCGAAACCCCGCAGCTGCGCCGCGTGCGCTTCCGCACCCTCGGCTGCTACCCGTTGACCGGCGCGATCGAGTCGCAGGCCGACACCCTGGAGAGGATCATCGCCGAGATGCTGCAGGCCACCACCTCCGAACGCCAGGGCCGGATCATCGACCAGGATCCGGGCGCCTCGATGGAGCAGAAGAAGGTGGAGGGGTATTTCTGATGGGCTGGGAATCGGGAGCAGGGAATCGGGAATCGCAAGTGCAAAAGCAAGCATCGCCGCCATCTGGCGCGTCGCAGGAGACCGCTGTTTCCATTCCCCATTCCCCATTCCCTATTCCCGTAGGCGGCGACGTAGTCGCCGCCTACCTGCAGCAACACGAACACAAGCCGCTGCTGCGCTTCATCACCTGCGGCAGCGTCGACGACGGCAAGAGCACGCTGATCGGTCGCTTGCTGTACGACAGCAAGCGGCTGTTCGACGACCAACTGGCTGCGCTCGGTGTCGACAGCAAGCGCCACGGCACCCGCGGCGGAGCCATCGACTATGCGCTGCTGCTGGATGGCCTGGCCGCCGAGCGCGAGCAGGGCATCACCATCGATGTGGCCTACCGCTATTTCGATACCGACCGGCGCAAGTTCATCGTCGCCGACTGCCCCGGGCATGCGCAGTACACCCGCAACATGGCCACCGGCGCCTCCACCGCCGATGTGGCGGTGGTGCTGGTCGATGCGTCCAAGGGCGTGCTGACCCAGACCCGCCGGCACAGCTACATCGTCGCGCTGCTGGGCATCCGTCACGTGGTGCTGGCGGTCAACAAGATGGACCTGGTCGGCTTCGCGCAGGCGACGTTCGACGCGATCGCCGCCGAGTACCGCGCGCTCGCCGCGCAGTTGGGCATCGCCGACGTGCAGTGCATTCCGCTGTCGGCGCTGGAGGGCGACAACCTGTCGCTGCGTTCGGCGCGCATGCCCTGGTATGCCGGCCCGGCACTGCTCGAACACCTGGAAGGGGTGCAGTTGGACGCGCGCAGCGGCGACGGAGGCCTGCGCCTGCCGGTGCAGTGGGTCAACCGGCCGCACGCGCAGTTCCGCGGCTTCGCGGGCACCGTGGCGGCCGGCGCGGTACAGCCCGGCGATGCGGTGGTGGTGTTGCCGTCGGCGCGGCGCGCGCAGGTCGCGCAGGTGCTGATCGGCGCCGATGCGGTGCCGCGCGCGGTGGCCGGGCAGGCGGTGACGCTGACCCTGACCGAGGAGATCGACGTCAGCCGTGGCGATGTGATCGCCGCTGCCGGCGATCCGCCGGAGGTGGCCGACCAGTTCGCCGCGCACGTGCTGTGGATGGACGATGCCGCGCTGCTGCCCGGTCGCCCGTACTGGCTGAAGATCGGCGCGCGCACCGTGGCCGCCAGCGTCACCGAGATCAAGCACCGCATCGACGTCAACACGCAGGAGCGGCTGGCGGCCAAGCGCCTGGAACTCAATGAGGTCGGCTACTGCAACCTGGCGCTGGACCAGCCGATCGCCTTTGCCCCGTACGCGCAGGACCGTGCGCTCGGCGGCTTCATCCTGATCGACCGCCACAGCAACGCCACCGTCGCTGCCGGGACCCTGGATTTCGCGCTGCGCCGCGCCGGCAACGTGCATTGGCAGCACCTGGACGTGGACAAGGCCGCGCGCGCGCGGATCAAGGGCCAGACGCCGAAGGTGCTGTGGTTCACCGGCCTGTCCGGCGCCGGCAAGTCGACCATCGCCAACCTGGTCGACAAGCGCCTGCACGCGTTGGGCTACCACACCTTCATCCTCGATGGCGACAACGTGCGCCACGGGCTCAACCGCGATCTCGGCTTCACCGACGAGGACCGCGTGGAGAACATCCGCCGCGTCGCTGAGGTGGCCAGGCTGATGACCGATGCCGGCCTGATCGTGCTGGTCAGCTTCATCTCGCCGTTCCGCGCCGAGCGGCAACTGGCGCGCGAGCGCTTCGGCGAGGGCGAGTTCCTGGAAGTGTTCGTCGACGTGCCGCTGCCGGTGGCCGAGGCGCGCGACGTCAAGGGCCTGTACGCCAAGGCGCGCGCCGGCCTGATTCCCAACTTCACCGGCATCGACTCCCCGTACGAGGCGCCGGAGCGGCCGGAACTGCACCTGCACGCCGATGGCGACAATGTCGAAGCGCTGGCCGCGCAGGTGCTGGCGGCGCTGGGGTTGCAGGACTGAGGTGGCGAGGGGGGGTAATTGGCGCGGCAGGTGTCGACCGTCTCGCCGTGCCCCTGTAGCGCCCTTTGTAGGAGCGGCTTCGGCCGCGACCACGCTTTCCCGGTAACGCCCGGTCGCGGCTGAAGCCGCTCCTACAAGTTCCGCTCGTCCGACAAGCAAAATCAAGCAACAGCAACGGCTTTCGCCCTTTCGGGCGAGTTACTTTTCTTTGCTCGCGCAAAGAAAAGGTAACCAAAAGAAAGCGCGCCCTGCCTTGCGCCCTCCGCGCTGCGCGCTCCGGGTCCCGCGATGCTCACGGGGATCCGCGGAAGGGGCATCCTGCCCCTGCCGCGGACGGCGTACATCCATGTGCGCCGCCCTTCGGGTGTTTCCCCGCGATGGCCGCCGCTGCGGAAGGGAACCCGGCAAGTCAAAAGCCGAAGCAAAAGCGATAGCAAAGCGAATGCGCTGTACTTGGTGGCCGACGTCGCCTGTTGATCGTGGTGGGCACGCAACAACGCTGGCCTCCGCAGCAGCCGCGGGCGTCATTCGCGCGTGTGGAACGACTTCTGCCGGGACTTACGATACGTTGGCCGAGTTCACTGTGGGAGGGACTTCAGTCCCGACGCCTTTCAAGGTTGGGGCACAGCAGGAATCGTTCGTCGCGGCTGCATGACAGTTGATTCCTAAGACGAACTACTCCCGCCGCGCTAGCGCCTGTGTTGTCACACTGGCCGCCATCACGTGACAGCCGCGGCCGCGCATGCTTAAGTCGTCGCCCTCCTCATCGGCGAAGGCCCGTCCATGCCAGCTCTGTCCCGTCGCGTGCTGTTCTCCGTCCTCGCGCTGTGCTGCGGCGCGGCCTGCGCGCAGGCCCCCGATGCGGTGCCGACCGGACGCCTGCCGAATTGGGTGGTGCCGGAGCACTATGCGCTGGACTTGAAGATCGATCCGGAGCGCACCAGCTTCGACGGCACCGCCACCCTGCGCGTGCGCCTGGAGCGCGCCTCCGACCATCTGTGGCTGCACGGCAAGGAGTTGCGGGTGAGCAAGGCCACGCTGCGCACCGCCGATGGTGCGTCGTTCCCGGTTCGCTACACCCAGGCCGACGCGCAGGCCGGCGTGGCCCGCATCGCCTTCGGGCGCACCCTGCAGCCGCAGGAGCTGACCCTGACCATCGTCTACAGCGCGCCGTTCAATCAGCAGTTGCAGGGCCTCTACCAGGTCAAGGCGCAGGGGCATGCCTACGCCTTGACGCAGATGGAGCCGATCAGTGCGCGCTACGCCTTCCCCGGCTTCGACGAGCCGGCGCTGAAGACGCCGTTCGCCCTGCGCCTGACCGTGCCCGAGGGCGAGCAGGCGCTGGCCAATACCCGCGCCGAGTCCACCGAGCCGGCGGGCAAGGGCTGGAAGACCGTGCGTTTCGCCGAGACCGTGCCGCTGCCGACCTACCTGGTGGCTTACGCGGTCGGGCCGTGGGACGTGGTCGACGGGCCGGCATTGCCGGCCACGCCGCAGCGCCCGCAGTCCACCCCCTTGCGCGGCGTCGCTGCACAAGGACAGGGCCCGCGCATCCGGCGCGCGCTGCAGCAGACGCCGGAGATCATCACCGCGCTGGAGGACTACTACGACTTCGGCTATCCGTTCGACAAGCTGGATCTGGTGGCCGCGCCGGACTTCTCCGCCGGCGCGATGGAGAACCCCGGGTTCGTCACCTTTCGCGACTGGCTGCTGTTGCTGGACGACCATTCGCCGCGGCACAACGTCGAGGGCTCGTTCAACGTCACCGCGCACGAACTGGCGCACCAGTGGACCGGCGACACGGTGACCATGGCCTGGTGGGACGACCTGTGGCTCAACGAGGCCTTCGCCACCTGGATGCAGCAGAAGATCACCATGCGCCTGCGCCCGCAGTACCGCGCCGACCTGGACCGCATCAGTGCCGCGCATGACGCGATGAACAACGACAGCCTGGTCAGCGCGCGCAAGATCCGCCAGCCGATCACCGGCAACGGCGACATCGAGACCGCCTTCGACAGCATCACCTACCGCAAGGGCGCCGCGGTGCTGGGCATGTTCGAACAGTTCGTCGGCGAGGATACCTTCCGCAGCGGCATGCGCAGCTACATTCGCGCGCACCGCTTCGGCAACGCCACCGCCGACGACCTGGTCGATGCGATCGCCGCCGCGGCCGGCAAGGGCGAGGACGTCAAGGCCGCATTCCGCAGCTTCCTCGATCAGCCGGGCGTGCCCTATCTGCAAGCGCAGCTGCAGCCCGAGGCGGGCGGCGCGGTGCTGCACCTGCACCAGCAGCGCTTCCTGCCGCTGGGCTCGCGCGGCAACGCCGCACAGACCTGGGGCGTGCCGGTGTGCGTCAAGTACGGCACGCGCCAGGGCGTGCGCCGCGCCTGCCAGATGCTGTCCGCCAGCGACGGCCGCCTCGCGCTCGCTGGTGCCGATGCCGACAGCTGGGTGATGCCGAATGCCGGCGGCACCGGCTACTACCGCTTCGCCCTGCCCAAGCCGCAGCTGGCCGCGCTCGGCCGCCATCTCGATGCGCTCGACGATGCCGAGAAGCTGGCCTATGCCGATGCCATCGACAGCGCGTTCCGCACCGGCGAGGCCGATACCGCGGACGTGATCGCGGCGATGCAGCAACTGGCGCCGGCCAAGGCCACGGCGGTGGCCACCGCGATGAACGACCGCATCGCCTGGATCTGGCGGGTGCTGGCGCGCGACGAGGCGCAGCGCGCCATGCTGCGCCAGGCCACCGACGCCGCGTTCGGCGCACGCCTGCAGGCGCTGGGCGATCGGCGCCGCGCCGGCGACAGCGATGACGACGTGGCGCTGCGCTCCAACCTTGCCGAACTGCTCGGGGTGACCATGGGCGTGCCGGCGGTGCGGCAGGCGCTGCTGGCCCAGGGCGATGCGGTGCTGGTCGGCAAGGGCGGTGCGCTGGATTTCGCCGCCGCCAACCCGGATCTGCTTGGCGCAGCGCTGACGGTGGCGGTGCAGGCGCGCGGCGCGCCCGCGGTGGACGCATTGATCGCGGCCCTGCGCGGTCACGGCGAACCGGCCCAGCGCAACGCGATGATCGAAGCGCTCGGCGCCGTGCAGGATCCGCAGCAGGTGCAGAAGGTGCGCGATTTCGCCCTGACCGATGCGATCAAGGTTGGCGAGATGAACAGCCTGCTGATGGGCGCGCATGCCGAGCCGGCCACGCACGCCTCGATGTGGCCCTGGTACACCGCGCACTTCGATCGCATCGTGGCGCGCTCCGGTTCCTTCGACGGCGGTCGCTTGCCGGCCCTGGCGGCCAGCGGTGGCTGCGATGCCGCCGAAGCGGACCGGCTGGAGGCGTTCTTCACGCCGCGCCTGAAGGCACTCAGCGGCGCCGACCGCGGCCTTGCGCAGACCGCCGAGACGATTCGCCTGTGCAGTGCGCTGCAGGCGCGACAGCGCGCCGCTTTTTCGCCGCACTGATTGCAGTTGCCAGGTCCCTGCGCCGCCCGCATGCTATGCGGCACGCACTCGCGCGGCAGGCGCAGGGATGGCGGATTCGGTGGCGGACGACGCTGCCGGGCAACGTTCAGGGGGAACGCATGGATCCGAAGCTGCATGACGTGTTGGCCAGAACCAATGTGGCCGAACTGGTCCAACCGGCGTGCGCCGAACAGGTGACGCATCAGCCGGTGCAGCCCGAGCCAGCGCCGCCGCCGCCGCCCAGATACGCCACCTCCGATCCGTTCCAGTACCACCTGGCCAGCACAGAGGTCGTCGGCAAATTAGCCGAGGGGCGTACGTCGCCGGCGCTGCGCTTTTTCGGCTGGCTGGTGTTCGGACTGCCGATGGCCTCGTTCGGATTGATGATGCTGCACGCGATCTGGTATGACGCGTCGGCACATGCCCTGTATGTGCCGCACACCCTGGGGCAGGCGGTGCGCATGCTGCTTGGGACTGCATCGGCGCTTGCCTTCGTGGTGGCCTATCCGTACTTCACCCGGCGTCGTACCGGCAAGACTGATTGAGCGGCCCAAGCCGCGCCACGCGTGCGCTGCGTCTCATCGCGCAGCGCATGCGTTGGCCGGCAAGGGTCGTCGGTCATGGTCGCGACGTGTCAACGCCCGTCACGCCAGGCCGTTAGACTGGGTCGAACTCCACGCGTCCGGGATCTCCATGCCGCACCGACCACGCGCCGGCGTCCGCCTGGTGTGCCTTCTGTTGTCCTCGCTCGCGCTCGTGCTCGCCGGTTGCGGCAAGGCCCCGGCGCCGGCCGCGGCCAGTGCCGCGATTCCGGTGACGCTGCAGACGGTGCAGCCCCGTGAGTGGAACGACAGCCTGGCCGCGCTGGGCACGGTCAAGGCCCGCGAGTCGGTGACGCTGACCGCCAAAGTCAGCGAGATCGTGGAGCGCGTGCATTTCGAGAGTGGCCAGGAAGTGGCGGCCGGCGCGCCGCTGGTGACGCTGCGCGGGCAGGGTCAGCAGGCGGCGTTGCGCGAGGCCGAGGCCACCTACACCGAGGCCGAGCAACTGTATCGGCGGCAGAGCGAACTGGTCGGGCGGCAACTGGTGTCGCGCGCGCAACTGGACACGCAACGCGCGCTGCGCGATGCCGCGCAGGCGCGGGTGCTGCAGATGCGCGCGGAGATCGGCGACCGCAGCGTGCGCGCGCCGTTCGCCGGCGTGCTCGGCCTGCGCCAGGTCAGCCCCGGCGCGCTGCTGACGCCCGACGCGACCATCGCCACGCTCGACGACGTGGCCCAGGTCTACGTGGATTTCCAGGTGCCGGAGGCGGCGCTGTCGACGGTGAAGGCGGGCGATGCCGTCGGCGGCCGCAGCGTGGCGTATCCGGGCCGCGCCTTCGACGGCAAGGTCGCCACCGTGGACGCGCGCGTGGACAGCGCCACCCGCGCGGTCACCGTGCGCGCGGCTTTCGACAATGCCGACCGCGCGCTGCGCCCGGGCATGCTGATGGACGTGCGCCTGTATCGGCCCGCCCGGCAGGCGCTGGTGATCCCGGAGATCGCGGTGGTGCAGGTGGGGCGCGACGCTTTCGTCTATCGCGTCGGCGTCGACGCCACCGTGGCGCGCGCCGACGTGCGCACCGGCGCGCGCCGCGACGGCCTGGTCGAGATCGTCGACGGCCTGCAGCCCGGCCAGCGCATCGTGGTCGAGGGCACCGGCAAGCTGCGTCCGGGCGTGGCCGTGGTCGATGCCGCCGCCGGCATGAACGGCGGCGGCGCGCGC
>NZ_AQOK01000136.1:0-7850 GCF_000364645.1 Xanthomonas sp. SHU 308
CGCGATGAAGCTGTCCGACGTCTCCATCACCCGGCCGGTGTTCGCCGCGGTGATGAGCCTGTTGCTGGTGGTGCTGGGGGTGATGGCGTACAGCCGGCTGACCCTGCGCGAGCTGCCGGCGATCGATCCGCCGATCGTGTCGGTGGAGGTGCGCTACCCCGGCGCCTCGGCGGCGGTGGTGGAGAGCCGCATCACCCAGGTGCTGGAGGACGCGCTGGCCGGCATCGAAGGCATCGAGACGATCCAGGCGCGCAGTTCCAACGGCGTGGCCGACATCAGCATCGAGTTCCGCGCCACCCGCGACATCGAGGCCGCCGCCAACGACGTGCGCGACGCGGTCAGCCGCGTGCTCGACCGCCTGCCCGACGAGGCCGACGCGCCGGAGATCGCCAAGGTCGAGGCCGATGCCGACGCCATCCTGTGGCTCAACATGAGCTCCAGCACGATGGATGCGCTGCAGCTGTCCGACTACGCCGAACGCTACGTGGTGGATCGCCTGTCCAGCATCGACGGCGTGGCGCAGGTGCGCCTGGGCGGGCGCCAGCGCTATGCGATGCGGATCTGGCTGGACCGCGACCAGTTGGCCGCGCGCGACCTCACCGTGGCCGACGTGGAGAACGCGCTGGCCCGCGAGAACGTGGAACTGCCGGCCGGCCGCCTGGAGTCGGCCGACCGCGACTTCACCCTGCGCGTGGAGCGCAGCTACCGCGCACCGGCGGATTTCGCCACGATTCCGCTCGGCAAGGGTCGCGACGGCTACGTGGTGCGGCTGGGCGACGTGGCCAAGGTGGAACTGGCCTCGGCCGAGCGCCGCGCCTACTTCCGCAGCAACGGCGTGCCCAACGTCGGCCTGGGCATCGTCAAGACCTCCACCGCCAACAGCCTGGATGTGGCCCGCGCCGCGCGCGCGGCCGCGCAGCAGATCCAGCAGACCCTGCCCAAGGGCACGCAGATCTTCGTCGCCTTCGATTCCACCGTGTTCATCGATGCCTCGGTGGAACGCGTCTACCACACCCTGATCGAGGCGGTGGTGCTGGTGCTGGTGGTGATCTGGCTGTTCCTGGGCAGCGTGCGCGCGGCGCTGATCCCGGCGGTGACGGTGCCGGTGTGCCTGGTGGCCGCGTTCATCGCGCTGTATGCGTTCGGCTTCTCGATCAACCTGCTGACCCTGCTCGCCCTGGTGCTGTGCATCGGCCTGGTGGTGGACGATGCGATCGTGGTGGTGGAGAACATCCAGCGTCGCGTCGACCTGGGCGAACCGGCACTGGTGGCGGCGCGGCGCGGCACCGCGCAGGTCGCCTTCGCGGTGATCGCCACCACAGCGGTGCTGGTGGCGGTGTTCCTGCCGGTCGGCTTCCTCGAGGGCAACACCGGGCGCCTGTTCCGCGAACTGGCGGTGGCGCTGGCCGCGGCGGTGGCGATCTCCGCCTTCGTCGCGCTGACCCTGACCCCGATGATGTCGTCCAAGCTGCTCAAGGCGCACGCGCGCGAGAAGCCCAACCGCGTGCACGGCTGGGTCGAGGCGCGGCTGCAGGGGCTGAGCGCGCGCTATCGGCGCGTGCTCGAGCGCCACGTCGGCCGCGCCTGGGTGTTCGGCGCGCTGCTGCTGGCGGCGCTGGCGGCCAGCGCGCTGCTGGCGCGGGTGATCCCCTCGGAACTGGCGCCGGCCGAGGACCGCGGCTCGTTCCAGGTGATGATCGATGCGCCGGAAGGCGCCGGCTTCGACTACACGGTGGGGCAGATGCACCAGGTCGAGGCCATCCTCGACCGCCACCGTGGCGACGGCCAGCCGATCGCGCGCGCCAATCCGCGCGTGCCCGGCAGTTTCGGCGCCAGCGAGGAGATGCACACCGGCCGGGTCAGCGTGTTCCTGCGCGACTGGAGCGAGCGCGACGTGGCTACCGCCGACGTCGCCGCGACGCTGCAGGAAGAGTTGCGCGCCTTGCCCGGCGTGCGTGCGCGCACCCAGGTCGGCGGCGGCCTGGTCAACAGCCGCGGGCAACCGTTCCAGATCGTGCTCGGCGGCCCCGACTACGCCGAGATCGCGCAATGGCGCGATCGCCTGCTCGCGCGCATCGCCGACAACCCCGGGCTGGTCGGGGCGGACTCGGACTACAAGGAAACCCGGCCGCAGATGCGCGTGGAGATCGACCGCCAGCGGGCAGCCGACCTCGGCGTGCCGGTGACCGAGATCGGCCGCGCGCTGGAGACGCTGATGGGCGCGCGCCAGGTCACCACCTTTGTCGACAACGGCGAGGAGTACGACGTGATGCTGCAGGCCAGTCGCGACGGCCGCGCCGATCCGGCCGACCTGGCGGCGATCCGGGTGCGCGCCGACAGCGGCCAGCTGATCCCGCTGTCCAACCTGGTGACCCTGCGCGAAGTCGCCGAGCCGGGCAACCTGCACCGCTTCAATCGCCTGCGTGCCATCACCATCAACGCCGGCCTGGCCCCGGGCTATCCGCTCGGCGAGGCGATCGCCTGGGCGCAGCAGGTGGCGCGCGAGGAACTGCCCGATTACGCGCAGCTCGACTGGAAGGGCGAATCGCGCGAGTACCAGAAGGCCGGCGGCGCGGTGCTGCTGACCTTCGCCCTGGCGCTGCTGATCGTGTATCTGGTGCTGGCGGCGCAGTTCGAGAGCTTCATCCACCCGCTGGTGATCATGCTGACCGTGCCGCTGGGCGTGCTCGGCGCGCTGATCGGCCTGGCGATCAGCGGCGGTACGCTCAACCTGTTCAGTCAGATCGGCATCGTCATGCTGGTCGGGCTGGCGGCCAAGAACGGCATCCTGATCGTGGAGTTCGCCAATCAGTTGCGCGATGCCGGGCGCAGCGTGCGCGATGCGATTGTAGAAGCCTCGGCGGTGCGCCTGCGGCCGATCCTGATGACCTCGCTGGCCACCGTGGTCGGCGCGATCCCGTTGGTGGTCGCCGGCGGCCCCGGATCGGCCAGCCGCGCCACCATCGGCATCGTGGTGATCTTCGGCGTATCGGTGTCCACGCTGCTGTCGCTGTTCGTGGTGCCGGCGTTCTATGCGCTGCTGGCGCCGTACACGCGCTCGCCGGACGCGGTGCAGCAGCGCCTGCAGCAGCTGGAAGCGCAGACCCCGTCGGTCGGCGGCCACGCCTGAGCCGGGCCGCTCAGGCAGCCGCGCTCAGGCCGGATCGACGCGCGACGGCGCCAGCGGCTGTGGCGCGCAGCGCGGCTGCTGCAGCAGGTGTACGAACTGCGTGGCGATCACCGCGCCACCGAAATGGCGCTGCACGAAGTCGCGCCCGGCCTGGCCCATGCGCTGGCGCCGTTCGCTGTCGCACAGGCGCAGGATCGCATCGCGCCAGCCGTCCACGTCGCCGGGCGTGAGCAGTTCGCCGCTGACCCCGGGGTCCAGCGTCTCCGCGGTACCGCCGACGTGGCTGGCCAGCACCGGCACGCCACTGGCCTGCGCCTCCACCGAGACCCGGCCGAAGGTTTCCGGCGCCAGCGACGGGAACGCCAGCATCGACATCGCGTTGTAGTAGGGCGTGGTGTCGTTGACCCAGCCGACGAAGCGGTGGCGCTGGCCGTGCGGCTGGGCCGCAGCCTGCGCCTGCAACTGCGCCGCGTCCGGGCCGTCGCCCAGCCACAGACAGTGCAGGCGCGGTTCCTGCGCCATCGCCGCCCCAGCGGCTTCCAGCAGCGGGAAGATGCCCTTGCCGGCGTGCATGCGCCCGCTGTAGCCGAGCACGATCGCATCCTCGGGCAGGCCTTGTGCGGCGCGGATGGCGCGGCCGCGTTCCGGATCCGGGCGCAGCCGCTCCATGGTCACCGGGTTGTACAGCACCTGCACCAGCGCCTCCGGCACGCCGCGCTCCAGGTAGGCCTGGCGCGCGTAGTGCGACACCGCGAAGAAGCGCGCCGCCAGGCGCGGGATCGCATAGCCGGACAGCGCACTCATCGCCGGCGTGCGGTGGCGGAACAGCGTGACCGGGATGCCCAGCACGCGTCCGGCCAGCAGCAGCGGCCAGTATTCCTTGCCGAAGTTGCCCACGAGCCAGTCCGGCCGGCTGCGCCGCGCCACGCGCAGCAGCGGCCGGTAGCCGTCCGGGTCCAGCACGTTGCGGAAGTGTCCGACGTGCACGGTGATGCCGCTGCGGCGCAGTTCGTCGGCGATCAGGCCGCCCTCGCAGGCGATGACCTCGACCTGATGACCGACGCCGGCCAGCGCCTGCGCCAGCGCCACGAAATGGGTGGCCGCGCCGGTGTTTTCGGGATTGGTGCCGACGAACAGGAATTTCATCCGCGCCGGTCCTCGTAGGCGGTGAAGGCGCGCAGCGCGAACTGCGGCAGCAGGTGATGGCGCGCGACCTGGATGCGCGGGTAGCGCATGGGGTCCGAGCCGGCCGGGGCGCGGCCGCGGCGGGTGCTGGTGGCGGCGGTGTAGCCGGCCTCGCGCACCACGTCGGCGACGCGGTCGTCGACGTCGCCGTAGGGATAGCAGAACTGCGGCACCGCCTCGCCGAGCAGGTCCTCCAGCTCGCGCTTGCAGCCGCCGATCTCCTCGCGCAGGGCCGCATCGCTGCAGCCGGTCAGGTGCGGATGCGAGCGGGTATGCGCGCCGATCTCCATGCCGCCGGCGCGCCACTGGCGCAGCTCGGCGAGATTCATCAGCGGCTTCTCGATGCCCAGCTTCTGCGCATCCCACACGTTGTGGCGGCCGATGCAGCCGCTGACCATGTACACCGTGGCGGTGAAACCCAGCCGCTGCAGCACCGGCAGCGCCGCGTGCAGGTTGTCCAGGTAGCCGTCGTCCAGGGTGACCACCGCGATCTTGCCCTGGCGCTCGCCGCGCAGGTAGGGCATGGCGTCGGACATGGACACGCCGCGGTAGCCCAGCCGCTGCAGCAGGCGCATCTGCCGGGCGAAGCGGCCCGGGCTGACGTACAGGCTGCGGTACACCTGCAGGTGCCGCGGCGCCTCGGCCACGTTGTGGTACATGAAAATCGGAATGCGGGCCGTGGCGGCGGTGTCGGAGGGCATCGGGGAACGGCTCTTTGGACGGAAGGGCGAGGTGCGGCGCGGGAGTCTACCGGGCCTGGCTTTCGCTGGTCTGTCGGGTAAAACCCTCAGCCGTAGACGATCGCGCCGCCGTGCAGGCCGCGGCCGGCGGCTATGCTGCGCTTCCCTTGCCGCAGGAGCCGCCGATGTCCGAGACCGCCGCTGCCGCCCCCTGGCGCGATCTGCAACTGCATCTGGACGGCATCGTGCTGCGGCGCTGGCGTGCCGAGGACCTGGATGCGCTGGTCCGCCACGCCGACGACGCCCAGGTGGCGCGCGGGCTCAGCCGGCGCTTTCCGCATCCCTACACGCGCGCCGACGGCGAGGCCTTCCTGGGCGGGCAGGTGATCGACCTGAACGACCCGGTGCTGGCGATCGAGATCGGCGGCGAGGCCTGTGGCGGGATCGGCCTGCATGCAGCGGCGCAGCCGGCGCCGGAGCGGGCCGAGCTCGGCTACTGGCTCGGCCGCGCGCACTGGGGCCAGGGCCGGATGACCCGCATCGTCGCCGCCTACCTGGACTGGGCGGTGCCGGCGTTGCGCCTGCAGCGGATCGAGTCGTTGACGCTACCAGACAACCATGGCTCGGCGCGCGTGCTGCAGAAGAACGGCTTCGTTGAGATCGGCACGCGCCGCGAACTGTCGTTGCGCGATGGACAACCGCGCGATTTGCGCCTGTTCGCGCGGACCCGGGCGGCGGCCTGATTCGCGCGTCGCCCGTGCGAGCGACGCGCGCGGGCCACGGCTTCAGTAAGAAATGGTGGCCGAGGTCGCGGTGGTGTCCACCGCGTAGTTGCATTGCACGTCCAGGCCCGAGCTGTCGCTGTACGACACCCACGCCGGCGACGCCACCTTCTGCATGCGGTAGTCGTAGACGCCGATCGCATCGAAGGTGATGCTCCCGTCCGGCGGATACTGGTCGCAGCTGTCCACCGCATAGACTTCCAGCGCGCCGCCCACCACCAGGTGCGTCCGGGAGTTGATGTCGTAGGTGGTGCTGAGCCGCACGCTCTGACCGGTGGTGACGTTGCGCGTGTCGACGTTCCAGTTCGTGCAGGGCAGGCCGTTGTTGCAGGTGGCGTAGGTGTCGCCGACGATCCGGTCGCCGGCCCTGGCCGCGATGAAGTCGCTGTGCCACACCATGCCGTCCTGGCAGCAGTTCCAGCTGCTCAGGTCCCAGCTGTCGTTGTAGCCGCGGTAGCCGAGTACCGGCTGCAGGATCGTGGGATCGTCGCTCTGCATCCCCGGGAAGAAGTACACCGTCTGCTGCGCCACGTTGGTCGGGTTCTGCGGCACCGTCCAGCTGGCCACGATGCGCCCCATCTTGTTGCCGGTCACGTCGATGGCCGACTGCACCCAGTCGTGGGTGATCGGCGGCGGCACCGCGCCGCGCGCGCGTGCTGCCCGCATTGCCGCGCCAGCGCGGATCGGCTGGCCGTCCAGGCCACGTCCGTCGGGGTGGACGCGGGTGCCGTTGGGGGTGAAGTTGTCCTGGGTGCAGGCCTGCGCCTGTTCGCGCGCGCCATCGGCATGCTGCAGGGCGCCGTCGGCGAGCACGCGGTCGCTGCGATGGACCTGACGCACGCAGGCCGGCGCGAAGTAGCCGAACGGCGTCTGGATGTAGTCGTCGGGGACGTTGGTGGGCTTGTGCGCGGCAGGCAGGGCGCCGACCCGCGCCAGGCGGGCGTCGGGCGCGGCGGTCTGGGCCAGTGCGCTGGCGCTCAGGCCGAGCAGGGGCAGCATCAGCAGCAGGGCGGCGTGCACGCAGCGGCGTGCGGACGAGGAAAACGGACGGATGTCGGAGTGCATGGGAATCGCCTTGTCGTGAGAATGCGGAGTGCGTTCTCGGGAGCCCGCGGAGCACGGCGCTGCGCGATGCGGCGGCGCAGGCCATCGCAGGTATCCCGTCTGCGAAGCGAATGGCACGGTGATGGTGGGTCGATGGCGCCTGCATGGTGGCGGAAGGAGCGGCGACAATGGACCCGATGCGCACGCCAGGCTTGTCGGATTTGCGCATGCGCTGCCGCGAATTCCGCACGGTGGAAGGCGGGAGCGAACCACTTCACGGTGCGGCCGGAATGCGGGTTGCGCTTTGCGGTGCATGACGTAGACAAGTCTCGGGGCCGCGCTGCGTCATGCCGGGGCAGCCAGTGGGGCGCGGATGAGCGAAAATCCCCAAAGCGCGCCGTCCCGGGCGCGCGCCCGTGCGTTTTTCAGGAGAGTCCCATGCGTCATGCCCTTCGTTCCCGCTGTGCCGCGTCGGCGCGGTGCGCCTGCGCCGCGGGCGTGCGCCGATGACCTCGCCCTGGGGCAACCGCCCACGCGGTGGGAATCCCCCCTCTCCGCCCGGGAGAGGGGCCGGGGGTGAGGGTGCGGCGGCGCCGACCAACCGCAACGAACTGCGCCTCTACGGCCTCAACGCGGTGCGCGCGGTGTACGCGCGGCGGCCGGAGGCGATCCGCAAGCTGTACCTGAGCGAGGCGCGGATCCCGGCATTGCAGCCGCTGCTGAAGTGGTGCGTGGCCAACCGGGTCGGCTACCGCGTGGTGGACGAGGCCGATCTGCACAAGCTCGCCGCCAGCAGCCACCACGAGGGCGTGGTCGCCGACGTGCTGCGCGTCGCGCCGCTGGCCCTGCCCGACTGGCTGCAGGCGCTGGCGCCGGGTCCGGCGCTGGCGCTGTGGCTGGATGGCGTGGGCAATCCGCACAATTTCGGCGCGATCCTGCGCTCGGCGGCGCACTTCGGCGTGGGCGCGATCCTGTTGCCGGAGCAGGCCGCACTGGCGCTGTCCGGTGCCGCCGCGCGCGTGGCCGAGG
>NZ_AQOK01000137.1:0-4888 GCF_000364645.1 Xanthomonas sp. SHU 308
TACCCTCACCCCAACCCCTCTCCCGATGGGAGAGGGGCAGTGCACCACGTACCTTGCACGCGCCGTGGAGAGATCGGGCCGCGGTCAGGCTATGCCGCGCTCGTCTACAAGAACCGGGCGCGCATTCACCCGCCCACCACTCGTGCGCAGGCAACATCCCCGCCGCCATCGCGCATCCGCACGACAGCCAGATCTTCCGATTCGTGCGACGCCTGCGCTGCGCCGTCGTGGCCGCCATGCCGCGTTCGCAGCCGTGCAGGGGAAATGCGACGCGGTGCATCCGTCTTCCGGTTTCGCCCGTATCGCTCCCAAGTCCCCCAATGAGACGCGCTTGTGCCGAGTCCCGTTCCGGAACCCAGCCCTTCCACAACGCCACCTGCCCCGCGTGGCCGCATCCTGCGCACCTTGCGGCGCTGGTTCGACACCAGTGCCGAGATCGAGCTGGATCCGGCGCGGGCAGACCGCATCGACTGGCTGCGTGCCGCGCCCTACATCGGCCTGCACCTGGCGTGCCTGGGCGTGTTCTGGGTCGGCGTGTCCTGGTTCGCCGTCGGCATGGCCGTGGCGATGTACGCGGTGCGCATGTTCGCGCTCACCGGCTTCTACCATCGCTACTTCGCGCACCGCGCGTTCAAGACCTCGCGTCCGGTGCAGTTCCTGTTCGCCGCGATCGGCGCCACCTGCGTGCAGCGCGGACCGCTGTGGTGGGCCGCCCACCACCGCAACCACCATCGCCATACCGATACCCCGGCCGATCCGCATTCGCCGCGCCAGCACGGCTTCTGGTGGAGCCATAGCGGCTGGTTCCTGACTCCGCGCGGCTTCCGCACCGACTGGGAGGCGATCCCGGACCTGCGCCGCTTCCCCGAACTGCGCTTCCTCGACCGCTTCGACCTGTTGCTGCCGGTGCTGCTGGCGCTGGCGCTGTTCCTGCTCGGCGAGTGGCTGCAGCAGCACGTGCCGCAGCTCGGCACCGACGGCCCGCAGTTGCTGGTGTGGGGCTTCTTCGTCTCCACCGTGGCGCTGTTCCATGCCACCTTCACCATCAACTCGCTGGCGCACCGCTTCGGCAGCCGCCGCTTCGACACCCGCGACGACAGCCGCAACAACCTGTGGCTGGCGCTGCTGACCTTCGGCGAAGGCTGGCACAACAACCACCATTTCTTCCCCGGCGCCGCGCGCCAGGGTTTCCGTTGGTGGGAGCTGGACCTGACCTGGTACGGACTGAAGGCGCTGTCGTGGACCCGCGTGATCCGCGAGCTCAAGCCGGTGCCGGCCGGGCTGGTGCGCGCACAGGCGCGTGCCCGATGAGCCGGATCGCGGTGGTGGGCTCGGGGATCGCCGGCCTCGGCGCGGCGTGGCTGCTGTCGCAGCGCCACGAGGTGACGCTGTACGAGGCGGCCGACTATCTCGGCGGCCATACCCATACCCATGCGATCGAACTGGACGGCGCGGAATACGCGGTGGACAGCGGCTTCATCGTGTTCAATCCGGAGCACTACCCGCTGCTGAGCGCGTTGTTCGCGCGGCTGGGAGTCGAGTCGCAGCCGACCACGATGAGTTTTTCGGTACACGAGGAGCGCACCGGGCTGGAGTACAACGCCGGCACGCTCGATGGGCTGTTCTGTCAGCGCCGCAACCTGCTGTCGCCGCGCTTCTGGCGCATGCTGCGCGATCTGCGGCGGTTCTACCGTGAGGCGCCGCAGGTGCTGCACGACGCCACGCTGGCGCAGCTCACCCTCGGCGACTTCCTGCAGCGCCACCGCTACTCCGAGATATTCCGCGACGCGCACCTGGTGCCGATGGCCTCGGCGCTGTGGTCCTCGCCGTCGCGGCAGATCCTCGATTTCCCGATGCGCCAGCTGATCGGCTTCATGGCCAATCACCACATGCTGCAGGTCAGCGGCCGCCCGCAGTGGCGGGTGGTGCGCGGCGGCTCCAACAGCTACGTGCGCGCGCTGCGCAGCCGCTGGCGCGTGCGCGAGCGGCTGGGCACGCCGGTGCGCGCGCTGCAGCGCACGGCCCACGGCAGCGTCGCGATCGCCTGCGATGCCGACACCCAGCAATACGACCACGCGGTATTGGCCTGCCACGCCGACGACGCGCTGCGCCTGCTGACCGACCCCAGCGACGCGGAAACCGCGATCCTCGGCGCGATCGGCTACCAGGACAACGAGACCGTGCTGCACACCGATGCGCGCGTGCTGCCGCGCGACCGCCGCGCCTGGGCCGCCTGGAACGCGCATGTACCGGCCGATCCGGACGCACCGTGCACGGTCAGCTACTGGATGAACGCGCTGCAGTCGCTGCAGGCGCCGCAGCCGTTCATCGTCAGCCTCAACCGCACGGATGCGATCGATCCGGCCAAGGTGCTGCGACGCATGCGCTACCGGCATCCGCTGCAGACCCAGGCGTCGGTGGCGGCGCAGGCGCGCAAGGGCGAGATCCAGGGCCAGCGCAATACCTGGTTCGCCGGCGCCGGCTGGGGATTCGGCTTCCACGAGGACGGCCTGCGCAGCGCGGTCGACGTCGCCGCCGCGCTGGGGGTACCCTGGTCATGACGCTGATGCGCCGTGCTGCCGTGCCCGCCCCGCCGACTGGCGCCGTCTCGACAACGTCGGCGGCGGCGGGCACGACCCTGCATGGCCTGCACAGCGCGGTATACACCGGCTGGGTGCGGCATCGCCGTTACGCGCCGAAAGCGCTGACGTTCCGCTATCCGCTGTTTCTGCTGTACCTGGACCTGGACGAACTGGAGCAGGTGTTCGCGCGGCGCTGGCTGTGGTCGGTGAACCGGCGCAACCTGGCCGAGTTCCGCCGCAGCGACTACCTGGGCGACCCCGCGCAACCGCTGGACGAAGCGGTACGCGACCGCGTGCAGCAGCACACCGGCGAGCGTCCGCTGGGCCCGGTGCGCATGCTCACCCACCTGCGCTACTTCGGCCACTGCTTCAATCCGGTCACGTTCTACTACTGCCACGACGCGCAGCATCGCCTGCACAGCATCGTCGCCGAGATCACCAACACGCCGTGGCGGCAGCGCCACGCCTACGTGCTGCCGATGGCCGAGGCGCGCAGCCACGGCGCCACGCACGCCTGGCGCTTCGCCAAGCGCTTCCACGTCTCGCCGTTCATGGCGATGGCGCACACCTATGCCTGGCGCTTCAGCGAACCCGGCGCGCAACTGCGCGTGCACATGGACGTGCTCGATCCCACGCCGGCGGCGACGCGGCGACGCTTCGACGCCACCCTGGTGCTCGAACGCCGCGCGCTCGACGGTGCCAGCCTGGCGCAGGCACTGCTGCGCTATCCGGCGATGACCCTGCAGGTCATGGCCAAGATCCACTGGCAGGCGCTGCGGCTGTGGCTGCGCGGCAACCCGGTGCACGACCACCCCGACCACTCCCTTCCGCGAGAACGCCGATGAACGCTCCGCACGCGCCCTCTTCCGCCGCCGCGCTGGCCCCTGCCGCACCGCCGCTGCGCGGGCTCGACCGCATGCTGCGGCAACGCCTGCTCGCCACGCTGGATGGCCTGCGCGAGGGCCAGTTGCGCATCGAGGAAGCCGGCACGCTGACCACGCTGGGCGATTCCACCGCGGGCGCCGACGCGCTGCAGGCGCATCTGCGCATCCATGACCCGCGCTTCTACCGCCAGGCCGCGCTCAACGGCAGCGTCGGCGTCGGCGAGGCGTACATGGACGGCCTGTGGGACTGCGACGACCTGGTCGCACTGGTACGCCTGCTGGTGCGCAACCGCGACCGCCTGGACGCGATGGAAACCGGCCTGGCCCGGCTCGGCGGCCTGGCGATGCGCGGCCTGCACGCGTTCGCGCGCAATACCCGCGCCGGCAGCCGCCGCAACATCGCCGCGCACTACGACCTGGGCAATCCGTTGTTCGAGCTGTTCCTGGATCGCAACCTGATGTACTCCTCGGCGATCTTCCGCGACGCCGACGCCGCCTTGGGCGAAGCCGCGCTGGAACGCGCCGCCGAACGCAAGCTGCAGCGCATCTGCGCCAAGCTCGACCTGCAGCCGCACCACCACCTGGTCGAGATCGGCACCGGCTGGGGCGGCTTCGCGCTGCATGCGGCCAAGCACCACGGCTGCCGCGTCACCACCACTACCATCTCGCGCGAGCAGTACGAACTGGCCCGGCAGCGCATCGCGGCCGCCGGGCTGTCGGACCGGGTCGAGGTGCTGCTGCGCGACTATCGCGATCTCGACGGTCGCTACGATCGCCTGGTCTCGATCGAGATGATCGAGGCGATCGGCCATCAATACCTGGATACCTACTTCGGCAAGGTCGGCAGCCTGCTCAAGGACGACGGCCAGGCGCTGATCCAGGCCATCACCATCGAGGATCACCGCTACGCGCAGGCGCTGAAGTCGGTGGACTTCATCAAGCGCCACATCTTCCCGGGCAGTTTCATTCCCTCGGTGGCGGCGATGACCGGGGCGATCGGCCGCGCCAGCGACCTGCGCCTGTTCAACCTGGAAGACATCGGCCCCAGCTACGCGCTGACCCTGCGCACCTGGCGCGAGCGCTTCATGGCCAGGCTGCCGCAGGTGCGCGCGCTCGGCTACGACGAACGCTTCATCCGCATGTGGGAGTTCTATCTGGCCTACTGCGAAGGCGGTTTCCTGGAGCGCTCGATCGGCGACGTGCACCTGTGGCTGAGCAAGCCGCGCGCACGGCCGGCGCAGTTCGCGCCGGCGCTGGCGGGCGACGCATGAGCAACCTGATCAACTACCTCGCCCTGCAGGGGCTGTGGCTGGCCGCCGTCGTCGGCGCCGCGCACGGCTTGGCCTGGGCCGGCCCGGCGGCGCTGGCGCTGTTCGCGCTGTACCAGTTGCAGGCGCGCCGCCGCGCGCATGGCGACGCCGC
>NZ_AQOK01000138.1:0-5666 GCF_000364645.1 Xanthomonas sp. SHU 308
AGGCAGCGCCGAGCGCAACGCAGACGGCAGCGCCAGCCGCCAGGGCAGTGCCAGCGTCCAGCGCGCCGACGGCGCCAGCGCGAGCAGCAGTGGCAGCCTGGCCCGCGCCGCCGACGGCACGCTCAGCGGCAGCCGCCAGAGCAGCGTCGATGGCACGCAGGGCAGCTACCAGGGCAGCACCAGCGTGCAGGACGGCAGTGTCGTCCACACCGGCACCTGCACCGACGCCAGCGGCGCGGTGGTGCCGTGCCGGCCCTAAGCGAGGCGGCGGTGTCGGGGTCGTCCGGGGGCGCCAACGCCCGTGTTTGCGGCCGGCTTCACGACCCCGTCACGGCCGCGAACGGCCGCCGCGGCGGGACCGGAATCGGCTGTCGTCGGCAAACCGTTGCCAGGCTTAGGTTTTCGTAATTTCACCCATATTTAGCGTTGACGTCGCCGACCGACCCCACTATCTTGGGGTGGTCGGTTCCGGCGGCCCCAAGCCGCGGGATCAAAAGGGAAGCCGGTGCGGCGTGCCAACGCCAACTCCGGCGCTGCCCCGCAGCGGTAATTGGGAACGAACCCGTCATCCGCACTGAGGCGCCCGCCTTGGGAAGCGACGGGCTAGGAACCGGCCACGGCCGTTGCCCATCAGCCCGAAGACCTGCCGACAGCCGCGCGAAGCACACCGCGCGGCGCCGACCGCGCGCTCTCCGGGGGGAGAGGGTCGGTGCAGCGATGACCGCCCGCAGGCCCGGTGCCTGCGCCGTTTGCAGTCTTCGCGACACCGCCTGCCCACCTGCGAACCCGGTCGGACCGCTGCCTGCGAGGGTCGGGCGGCCGCGTGCACCACGCTTGGAGACCTTCATGAGCCAGACCCACAGCCTGCCGGCCACCGCGTCCGTCGACGCCGCCGTCGACCCCACGACCGCTGCCGCCACTGCCCAGCCGGAGCCGACGGCCAGCAGCGAGCCGAGCAACGACCAGCGCGCCGTGACCTGGATCGTCAAGGACGGCGGCAACCGCCGCATGGCCTTCGACCGCTCGCGCCTGCAGCGCACCCTGGACCGGATCCACGCCGAGTTCCCGCAGCTGGACGTGAGCGACTACGAGCGCAAGGCCTTCGCCTTCATCGAGAAGAAGGAAAGCCTGTCGGCCGACGACATGGTCGACTACCTGATCCGCGAGGCCGAGTCGCGCGTGGACATCGCCACGCCGGAGTGGGAGTACTTCGCCGCGCGCCTGTACCTGGACCGCCTGTACAAGCGCGCCAGCAAGAACCGTTTCTACGATGCCGGCGAGAAGTACGGCTCCTACGTCGGCCTGCAGGAAAGCCTGGCCGACCGCGGCGTGTACTCGATCGACATCCTCAAGAACTACTCCAAGGACGAACTGGCCGAAGCCGGCCGCATGATCGATCCGGAGCGCGACAAGCTGTTCGCCTACAACGGCCTGTACCTGCTGGCCACGCGTTACCTGGCCACCGACAACTCGCGCAAGGTCTACGAACTGCCGCAGGAGCGCTGGCTGACCATCGCCCTGTACCTGATGCAGGACGAGAAGCCGCGCGAGCGCCGCATGCAGCTGGTCGGCGAGGCCTACTGGGCGCTGTCCAACCTGTACATGACCGTGGCCACGCCGACCCTGGCCAACGCCGGCAAGATCGGCGGGCAGCTGTCGAGCTGCTTCATCGACACCGTCGACGACAGCCTGCAGGGCATCTACGACTCCAACACCGACGTGGCGCGCGTGTCCAAGCACGGCGGCGGCGTCGGCGCCTACCTGGGCTACGTGCGTTCCTCCGGTTCGGCGATCCGCGGCGTGAAGAACTCCAGCGGCGGCGTGGTGCCGTGGATCAAGCAGCTCAACAACACCGCCGTGTCGGTGGACCAGCTCGGCCAGCGCAAGGGCGCCATCGCCGTGTACCTGGACATCTGGCACCGCGACATCGAGGCGTTCCTGGACCTGCGCCTGAACAACGGCGACCAGCGCCTGCGCGCGCACGACGTGTTCACCGCGGTGTGCGTGCCGGACATCTTCATGGAAGCGGTGGAGCGCCGCGGCGAGTGGTACCTGTTCGACCCGCACGAGGTGAAGGAGGTCAAGGGCTGGTACCTGCAGGACTTCTTCGACGAGAAGCGCGGCGAAGGCAGCTTCCGCGCCCGCTACGAGGAAGTGGTGGCCGACGAGCGCATCGGCCGCAAGGTGGTCAAGGCCATCGACATGTTCAAGCGGATCATGGTCAGCCAGCTGGAGACCGGCAACCCGTTCATGTTCTATCGCGACGAAGTCAATCGCATGAACCCGAACAAGCACCAGGGCATGGTGTATTCCAGCAACCTGTGCACCGAGATCCTGCAGAACATGAGCCCGACGCGGGTCATCCAGGAGATGATCAGCGGCGACCAGATCGTCACCACCAAGCAGGCCGGCGACTTCGTCGTGTGCAACCTGTCCTCGGTGAACCTGGGCCGCGCGGTCACCGCGCAGCCGGACCTGCTGTCGCCGGACATCCTGGAGCGGCTGATCCGCGTCCAGGTGCGCATGCTCGACAACGTCATCGACCTCAACGAGCTGCCGGTGCCGCAGGCCACCATCACCAACCAGAAGTACCGCGCGATCGGTCTGGGCACCTTCGGCTGGCACCACCTGCTGGCGCAGAAGGGCATCGACTGGAATTCGCCGGACGCCGAGGCGTACAGCGATTCGCTGTACGAGCGCATCAACTACCTGACCATCCAGGCGAGCCTGGCGCTGGCCAAGGAGAAGGGCGCGTACAAGGTGTTCAAGGGCAGCGACTGGCAGAACGGCGAGTACTTCACCAAGCGCGGCTACGACAGCGCCGAATGGCAGGAACTGGCCGCGCAGGTGAGCGTGCACGGCGTGCGCAACGCCTGGATGGTGGCGGTGGCGCCGAACATGAGCACCGCGCAGATCGCCGGCTCCACCGCGTCGATCGACCCGATCTACAGCGCGTTCTACTACGAAGAGAAGAAGGACTTCCGCCGTCCGGTGGTGGCGCCGGGGCTGACCGTGGATACCTATCCGTACTACGAGAAGGGCGCCTACAAGGTCGACCAGTTCGCCAGCGTGCGCCAGAACGCGCGCCGCCAGCGCCACGTCGACCAGTCGATCAGCTTCAACTTCTACGTGCCCAGCGGCATCCGCGCCAGCACCCTGCTGGACCTGCACATGACCGCGTGGAAGGAAGGCCTGAAGACCACCTACTACGTGCGTTCCAACGACATCGACATCAGCGAGTGCGAGTGGTGCTCGAGCTGATCGCCGGCGTCTGACGCCCGCGCCGCGCGGCAGGCCGGTCCTGTCGCGCGCGTCCCGCATTCCCGCGCCGCCCGCCGGCGCCGTTCACCCGACTACCGAAGCACATCCATGGCCATCGCGCTCGACCGCATCAAGATCCTCGAACCGCTGCACCCCAACCGTTCCACCGGCATCATCAACGGCACCACCAGCGGCATCCTCAACTGGAACGACATCCCGTACCCGTCCTTCTACCGGGCGTACAAGGAGCTGTCGACCAACTTCTGGATCCCCGACGAAGTGGACATGAAGGGCGATGCCAAGCAGTACGGGGAGCTGTCGGCGCGCGAGAAGAACGCCTACGACTCGATCATCGGCCTGCTGGCCACGCTGGATTCGCCGCAGACGCGCTTCATCTACAACGTCGCCGAATACATCACCGACCCGGCCGCGCACGCCAACGCCGCGATCATCGGCCAGCAGGAAGTGATCCACAACGAGAGCTACTCGTACGTGCTCGCCTCGATCGCCGGCCTGGCCGACCAGAACCGCGTGTTCGAGATCGCGCGCACGCATCCGACCATCATCGCGCGCAACCAGCCGATCATGCAGGCCTACGACGACTTCATGCGCGAGAAGACCGCAGAGACCCTGCTGCGCTCGCTGATCCAGTCTTCGATCCTGGAAGGCATCAACTTCTATTCCGGCTTCGCGTATTTCTACAACCTGGTCCGGCAGAACCGCATGACCGGTACCGGCAAGATCATCAGCTTCATCAACCGCGACGAGCTGGCCCACACCAAGTTCATCAGCGAGCTGATCCGCGCCATCATCGGCGAGAACGCCGAGCTGCAGACCAACGAGCTGACCGACTACGTGCACCAGGCCTTCGAGCATGCGATCCGCCTGGAGACCGAGTGGTCCTCGGAAGTGCTCGACGGCATCGAGGGCATCGACGTGGACGAGATGATCCAGTACGTGAAGTACCGCGCCAACAAGATGTCCGGCATGCTCGGCATCGAGAAGCTGTACAGCGGCGCCAGCGACAACGTGATGCCGTGGATCAAGGCCTATGCCGACAACTTCACCGAGACCAAGACCGACTTCTTCGAGATGCGCAACGCCAGCTACAAGAAGACCAACTCGGACAACGGCTTCGACGATCTTTGAAGGGCCGGGATTGGGGATTAGGCATTCGGGATTGGTGAAGCACCGCCATCCTGCTCTGACGAATCCCGAATCCCCACTCCCGAATCCCCGCCCCATGCACATCCTGCTCGCCTACGCTTCGCTCAGCGGCAATACCCGCGACGTCGCCCGCCGCGTGCATGCGCAGTGCGAGGCGGCGGGGCATGAGGTGACCTGGATCCACACCGACCTGCAGACGCTGCAGGGTGCGCTCGGCGACGCCGCGCGTGCGGCGGACTTCGACCTGCATCTGCTCGGCAGTTGGAGCGACAACGCAGGGCGCACGCCGGCGGAGATGAAGCGCTACATCGCCGAGCTGGTCGAGGCGGCCGGCAAGACGATCGAAGTGGCGGCGTTCGGCACCGGCGAGACGCAGTGGGGGCTGGAGTACTACTGCGGTGCAGTCAAGCGCATCGCGCGCTTCTTCGACAGTGTTTATCCATTGCTGGAGATCGAGCAGATGCCGCACGGCGACCGCGACAACGCTGCCATCGACGCGTGGTGCGCGCACGTGCTGGCGTTGCGCGCGGCGCGCGCGTCGTTGGCAGGCGATGTGCCGGTGGCCGCTGCCGAGTCCGCTCCCGCGGGCGCGGCTGGCTTCGCTGCGAGGGTGTTGCCGTTGTCTGGCAGCGGCTGACGCCGTCGTCGTTCATCCGTTTCCTGGCATTGCCGGCGTCCCCATCGCACGCCGGGCTTCTTCCGACATCAGACAAGGTTTCGTTCCATGCTCACCACCATCACCGTTTCCAGTGCCGAACAGTTCGCCGATGCCCTCGCCGCGCATCCGCGCGTGCTGGCCGATTTCAACAAGGACAACTGCCCCGGCTGCCGCATGCTCGACAAGTCGCTGGAGCGTTTCGCCGAGGGCGAGAGCGCGCAGGGCTTGACCCTGCTCAAGGTGAAGATGGAAGACGTGGGCGAGGAGTTCTTCCGCGCGCAGGGCCTGCGCCAGACGCCGACGCTGATGCTGTTCCGCCAGGGCGAGGAAGTGGCGCGGGTGCCCGGTTTCGTGCCGCCGGCCAAGATCGACGAAGCGGTGCGCACGCACCTGGGCTGAGCGCTTGTGTTCCTCGTAGGAGTGGCTTTAGCCGCGACTGGCTTCACCGATAGAGCTTATCGCTGCTAAAGCTCACTCGTGCGGCTGCTTGTCCGATGCATAAATCTCAAGCAGCAGCAACAGCAAAGGCTTTCGCCCTTACGGGCGAGTTACTTTGATCAGCCTTCGGCTGCTGAGAAGC
>NZ_AQOK01000139.1:0-434 GCF_000364645.1 Xanthomonas sp. SHU 308
GTACATCCATGTACGCCGCCCTTCGGGTGTTTCCCCGCACTGGCCGCCGCTGCGGAAGGGAACCGGTAAGTCAAAAGCCGAAGCAACAGCAAAGGCCGAAGCGACTGCCGCTGCAGTGCACGCCCGCGTCATTCCAGTGTCCGCCAGCGAATGCGCTCCGCGTGGCAGCCCATGTCGGCTGTTGATCGCGGTGGACACGCAACGACGTTGGTTTTCGAAGAAGCTGCAGGCGCGGTTGTGCGTGGCTTACAGGTGGCTGTGCCGGCGTGTACCCAGCTCAGGCGCATCACCATTGCAATGACGTATGTATGCGCGGTATCCGCAATAGCTTTGCTATTGATGTTGCGTTGGTTTTTGACTTACTGGGTTCCCTTCCGCAGCGGCGGATGGACCGGCGAAAAACCCGAAGGGCGGCGCACATGGATGTGCGCCGT
>NZ_AQOK01000140.1:0-3697 GCF_000364645.1 Xanthomonas sp. SHU 308
CTCTCCCTCCGGGAGAGGGGTTGGGGTGAGGGTCCGGCACCAAGCGTTTGTTATACAGACCAGCGCACAGAACGGAAAAGGCAGCCTCGCGGCTGCCTTTTCCGTTTGTCATCCGATTCGGCTTCTCCGGATCGAATCAGCCGCCAGACGCTCCTGGATCGGCACTCAGCCAGCGCACCGCTCTGCAGCGGCGCGCAGCACCAGGCTCATTCCTCCGCGAGCATCTGCGTGAGCTTCTCGCGCGCCGGCTTGGCCAGCTTCTTGTTCTCCAGCGCAAACCGGATGGTCGCCTCGACCAGGCCCAGGTGGGTACCGCAGTCGAAACGGGTGCCCTCGAAACGGTAGGCGTCCACTTCCTCGCTCTTCAGCAGCGCGGCGATGGCGTCGGTCAGCTGGATCTCGCCGCCCGCACCGGTGCCGGTGCTTTCCAGCAGTTCGAAGATCTTCGAGCTGAGCACGTAGCGCCCGACAACCGCCAGATCGCTCGGCGCGTCTTCCGGCTTGGGCTTCTCGACGATCTGCGCGATGCGGCCCTTGCGACCGTCGAAGGCCTCCGTGGCGACGATGCCGTAGCTGGCGGTGTTCTCGTGCGGCACGTCTTCCACCGCGATCACGCTGGCGCCGTTGCGCTCGTTGAGATCGGCCATCTGCTTCAGCGCGCCGTCGCCGCGGTTCCAGATCAGGTCGTCCGGCAGCAACACCGCAAACGGCTCGTCGCCGATGACCGACTTGGCGCACAGCACGGCGTGGCCCAGGCCCAGCGCTTCGGCCTGGGTCACGAAGATCGCGCGCACGCCGTCCGGCAGCACGTGGCGGATCATTTCCAGCTGTTCGTGCTTGCCGGCACGCTCCAGCTTCTGCTCCAGTTCGTAGGCCTTGTCGAAATAATCCGCGACCGCGTGCTTGTAGCGGTTGGTGACGAAGATCAGGGTGTCGCACCCGGCTTCGATCGCCTCGTCCACGGCGTACTGGATCAGCGGCCGATCGATGATCGGCAACATTTCCTTGGGAACGGTCTTGGTGGCGGGAAGGAAGCGGGTACCCAAACCTGCCACCGGGAATACTGCCTTGCGGATTCTCTTGCTCATCAGAGCCTTCTGGCCTCGCGTGCGGGGAATGGAACGATGGTAGCGGAGCCGTCGTGACCGTCTTGCTGACGCAAGGGCGCGAACTCCGGCATGGTCATGCGCAACACCTTCTCGATGGTGTCGCTGTCGTAGTCGGCCACCGCGGCGCGCAACTGCTGCACGCCGCGCAGCACGTCCTCGCGCGAGAAGCTGCGCACGCCGGCCTCGAGGATCTTCGGATGCGAGGTGGGCCGGTAGTTCTCGTCGGCGTAGAACAGCGTCTCGTGCAGCTTCTCGCCCGGCCGCAGGCCGGTGTAGACGATGGCGATGTCGCGTCCGGGCTGCTTGCCCGCCAGGCGGATCATCTGCTCGGCAAGCAGGCGGATCGGCACCGGCTCGCCCATGTCCAGCGTATAGATGGCGCCATGCGACGCCGAGGCCGCCGCCTGCACGATCAGCTGGCTGGCTTCGGGAATGGTCATGAAGTAGCGCGTCACCTGCGGATCGGTGACCGTCACCGGGCCGCCCTGGCGGATCTGCTCGCGGAACAGCGGCACCACGCTGCCGGCCGAGTCCAGCACGTTGCCGAAGCGCACGGTGACGAAGCGCGTGCTCACCGCCTGGTCGTCCAGCGACTGGCACACCATTTCGGCGTAGCGCTTGGACGCACCGAGCAGATTGACCGGATTGACCGCCTTGTCGGTGGAAATGAACACGAAGGTCGAGACCTTGGCCGCGACACAGGCGCGCGCCACGTTCTCGGTGGCCAGCACGTTGTTGCGTACCGCCTCGCGGCACTGCCGCTCCAGCAGCGGCACCTGCTTGTAGGCGGCGGCATGGAACACCGCGTCCGGCTCGGCCACCTGCATGGCGTGGCGGATCACCGCCGGATCGCCGCAATCGCCGAGCACGCAGTCGATCTCCAGATCGGGGAACGTGCGGTGCAGGTCGGCATGGATGGTGATCAGCGCCAGCTCGTTGATCTCCAGCAGCACGATCTTGCGCGCGCCGTGACGCGCGCACTGACGGCACAGTTCCGAGCCGATCGAGCCGCCGGCGCCGGTGACCAGCACGGTCCGCCCGGACAACCAACCCTTGATCAGCTTCCAGTCCGGGGTCACCGGCTTGCGCCCGAGCAGGTCCTCGATCGCGACCTCCTTGAGCTCGCCCGGCAGGTAATGACCTTCGAGCACGTCGAGCAGGCGCGGCACGGTGCGGAACGGCAGGCCGGTGCTTTCGCAGATCGCCACGACGCGCTGCATGCCGGCCGCGTCCAGCGACGGAATCGCGATGACCAGCAGCTTGGCCGCGGTTTCCTTGGCGATCGCGCCGGCCTCGTCGATGCGGCCCAGGATCGGCAGGCCCTGCAGCTTGGCGCCGTGCAGATGGCCGGCGTCGTCGACGAATCCCACGGGCTGGTAGGCACCGGAACGGCGCAGGTCGCGCACCAGGGCCTCGGCCGCACGGCCGGCACCGACGATCAGCACACGCCGCGCGGTGTCGTCCGAGTGGGCGATTTGGTAGTCCTTCCAGGCGCGGTACAGCAGCCGCGGCGCGCCCAGCAGCGCCGACAGCGCGAACGGATACACCATCAGCACAGAGAGCGGGATCGCGTCGAAGCGGCTGTAGGCCAGCCCCAGCACGATCGCCACCAGGCCATAGAAGCTGGCCTTGAAGATATTGAGCAGGTCGGGAACGCTGGCGAAGCGCCACAGGCCGCGGTACAGGCCCACCTTCCAGAACACCAGCCCCTGGGCCACCAGCACGATGGCGGTGTTGAGGTTCCACAGCGGCAACGGATGCTCGCCGGGGAGCATGGTGTAGCGCGCGGCGTGCAGCAATTGCCAACAGACCCAGACGATGGCCAGATCGTGGAGGACCACGGAGGCCTTGGGAAACAACTCGGTGACTCGGTCGCGCGTGGAAAGCATCAGTGATCCGTGAGAGTTCGGCGCATCCGGTTGCGCAAGGCCAGCCAAAGCACACCTGCCGAACAGAACCAGGCGATCGTCAGACCGGCCTGCGTGCCCGCATCCAGGGGCCTGCCCAGCCGCGCAATTGTAATCGCGACAATGCTGAACAGACCGTAGGCGAGCGTGACGACAGTATGGCTACTGCCGGTGTGTACCCAACGCTGGTAAAAATGTTGCGCGTGCGGTTGCCACCAGCGTTCGCCGGCGAGCATGCGCGAGACGAGCGTGAAGCCTGCGTCGATGGCAAAGGCCGACAGCGGCAGTGCCGGCAGCCAGGGCGCCTGGCCGCCGGCGACGAGGCACCAGGCGAACAGCGCGGCGATCAGGTAGCCAAGCGCGCCACTGCCGACATCGCCAAGGAAAATACGCGCCCGGGGGTAGTTGAACGGCAAAAATCCCGCGCAGGCCACCAGCAGCACCCAGCACGGCCAGCGCAGCGGCGCCGGCAGCAGGCAGGCGAACCCCAGGGCGGCGAGCATCGCCTGGCTGCCGGCCAGTCCATTGATGCCATCCATGAAATTCCAGATATTGATTAGCGAAACCGTCGCCAACCACACCAGCGCGACGATCCACAGCGGCTGGCTCGCCTTGTAGACAAGTGCAGCCAGCAGGGTCGCGGCGACCGCATGCACCAGCAATCGCAGCGCCGCCGATAGC
>NZ_AQOK01000141.1:0-4400 GCF_000364645.1 Xanthomonas sp. SHU 308
CGGCCGCGTGGACGGGCGCGAGGTGGCGCTGGGCGCGCTGGCATGGCTCGACGGCCTGGTCACCGCGCCGGCCGACCCGACGCTGCGCCGCCAGGCCGAGACGGCGCAAGCGCAGGGTCAGAGC
The DNA here is from genome assembly GCF_000364645.1 of Xanthomonas sp. SHU 308. Lineage (NCBI taxonomy): Bacteria > Pseudomonadati > Pseudomonadota > Gammaproteobacteria > Lysobacterales > Lysobacteraceae > Xanthomonas > Xanthomonas sp. SHU 308. Next base: position 125 of record NZ_AQOK01000141.1, read on the forward strand.
GTGGTCGGGGTGGCGGTCGACGGTGCCGTGAGCGGCTACATCGCCATCGCCGATCCGCTGCGCGAGGACGCCGCCGAGGCGGTGGCCCTACTGCAGGCACGTGGCATCGCGGTGACCATGCTCAGCGGCGACAACCGCCACGCGGCGCAGGCGGTGGCCGCGCGGCTCGGCATCGAGCAGGTGCAGGCCGAGGTGCTGCCGCAGGACAAGGCCGCGCATGTGCGCCAGTTGCAGGCGGTGCCGGGCGCACGCGTGGGCATGGTCGGCGACGGCATCAACGATGCCCCGGCACTGGCCGCGGCCGATGTCAGTTTCGCCATCGGCAGCGGCTCGGACATCGCCATCGAGGCGGCCGACGTGGTGCTGATGCACGGCGACCTGGCCGGTGTCGCCGCCGCCATCGACCTGTCCGCGGCGACGGTGCGCAAGATCCGCCAGAACCTGTTCTTCGCCTTCGTCTTCAATGGCCTGGGCATCCCGCTGGCCGCGTTCGGCCTGCTCAACCCGGTGATCGCCGGCGCGGCGATGGCGCTGAGTTCGGTCTCGGTGCTGGGCAACGCGCTGCTGCTGAATCGCTGGCGTCCGCAATGAGCGCGGATTCGATTTTCTGACCCTGGAGCCTGACATGCACCATCTCGATCTCCTCGTCCACGGCATGAGCTGCGGCGGCTGCAGCGCACGGCTGCAGCGCGTGCTCGACGCCTGCCCGGGCGTGGCCGCCAGCACGGTGGTGCTGGAGGGCGGGCGCGTCGGCATCGACTACGACCCCGCGCGCATCGACGTGGCCGCGCTGGAGCAGGCGATCGCAGACGCCGGCTTCAGCGTGGCCGCTGGCTGAGCGCCGCTCCGACGCCGCGCCACGCCGGGTGAACGCCGGCGTGGCGGCCGCTGCCGCGCATGACCCAGGCGCGTGGCCGGGCGTGTATCGTGGGCGCGATTTCTCCGCTCCCGCACCGCCATGACCCATCGCACTTGGGTGGCCGCCGCCATCCAGAAGATCGAAGCCGACTTCAACCGCTCGGCCGACACCCACCTGATCCCGCTGGACCTGCCCGGTTTCCCCGGCATCGACCTGTACTTCAAGGACGAGTCCAGCCATCCCACCGGCAGCCTCAAGCACCGCCTGGCGCGCTCGCTGTTCCTGTACGCGCTGGCCAACGGCTGGCTGCGCGAGGGGCGGCCGGTGATCGAGGCCTCCAGCGGTTCCACCGCGGTCTCCGAGGCGTATTTCGCGCGCCTGCTGGGGCTGCCGTTCATCGCGGTGATGCCGGCCACCACCTCGCCGGAGAAGATCGCCGCGATCGAGTTCCAGGGCGGGCGCTGCCACCTGGTCGGGCGCGCCTGCGACCTGCATGCCGATTCGGTGCAGCTGGCGCGCGAGACCGGCGGCCATTTCATGGACCAGTTCCTGTACGCCGAGCGCGCCACCGACTGGCGCGCCAACAACAACATCGCCGAGTCGATCTTCCGGCAGATGCAGGAGGAGCCGCATCCGATCCCGGCCTGGATCGTGTGCAGCCCCGGCACCGGCGGCACCGCGGCCACGCTCGGCCGCTACGTGCGCTACCGGCGCCATCCCACCCGCATCCTGTGCGCGGATCCGGAGGTGTCGCTGTTCTTCGACGGTTACCGCGAGGCGCTGGCCGGACGCGACTATGCCGGTCTGGAAAGCACCGGCGGCTCGCGCATCGAAGGCATCGGCCGGCCGCGGGTGGAGCCGAGCTTCATCCCCAGCTGCGTGGATGCGATGGTCAAGGTGCCCGACGCGCTGAGCCTGGCGGCGATGCGCTACGTCAGCGCGCGCCTGGGCCGGCGCGTGGGCGGCTCCACCGGCACCAACTTCGTCGGCGTGCTGCAGGCGGCCACGCGCATGAGCGAACAGGGCCGCAGTGGCGCCATCGTCACCATCCTGTGCGACAGCGGCGAGCGCTACGGGCACAGCTACTACCGGCCGCAGTGGTACGCCGAGCACGGCATCGACGTGGAGCAGGCCGATGCGCAGCTGGCCGCGGCGGTGGCCGGCGCCGGCCTGCCGCCGCTGTCTTGTGCTGCGCTGGACTGACCGCCATCTGCTTTTCGTGGCCGGCCGCGCCGGTCCTTCCCCCGCTACCGAGACTTCCGCGATGACCAATCCCCTGCTCGATTTTTCCGGCCTGCCGCGCTTCGATGCGATCCAGCCCGAGCACATCGGCCCGGCGATCGACACGCTGCTGGCGCAGGCCGAGGCCGCCGTGGCCGCAGCCGAGACGGTGGCGCCGGTGCGCTGGGACAGCTTCGTGGCGCCGCTGGACGATGCCACCGAGCGCCTGTGGCGCGCCTGGGGCCAGGTGAGTCACCTGCAGGCGGTGGTCAACACGCCGGCGCTGCGCGAGGCCTACAACGCCAACCTGCCCAAGGTGACGCGCTTCTCCAGCGCGCTGGGACAGAACCTGGCGCTGTTCGCGCAGTACCGCACGCTGGCGCAATCGCCGGACGCGGCCACGCTCGGCTCGGCGCAGCGCAAGGTGCTGGACAACGCGCTGCGCGATTTCCGTCTGGGCGGCGCCGAACTGGGCGAGGCCGACAAGCAGCGCTTCGCCGCGATCCAGGAAGAACTGTCGGCGCTGTCGGCCAAGTTCTCGCAGAACGTGCTCGACGCCACCGACGCGTGGTCGCTGCTGATCGACGACCCGGCGCGCCTGGCCGGCCTGCCCGAGGACAGCATCGCCGCCGCGCGCGCGGCGGCCGAGCGCGACGGCCAGACAGGCTGGAAGCTGACCCTGCAGATGCCCTGCTACCTGCCGGTGCAGATGTATGCCGAGGACCGTACGTTGCGCGAGACGCTGTACCGCGCCAACGCGATCCGCGCCTCGGAGTTCGGCGATGCGGCGCTGGACAACAGCGCGGCGATCGGCCGCATCCTCGCCCTGCGCGGCGAACTGGCGGCGCTGCTCGGCTTCGCCAGCTACGCCGAGTATTCGCTGGCGACGAAGATGGCGCAGGATCCGGCGCAGGTGCTGGACTTCCTGCACGACCTGGCCGCACGCGCCAAGCCCTACGCGCAGCGCGACCGCGCCGAACTGGAGGCATTCGCGCGCGAGCACCTGGGCCTGGACACGCTGGAAGCCTGGGATCTGGCCTATGCCGGCGAAAAGCTCAAGCAGGCGCGCTACAGCTTCTCCGAGCAGGAAGTGAAGCGCTACTTCACCGAGCCCAAGGTGCTGGACGGCCTGTTCGGCCTGATCCACGACCTGTACGGCCTGCGCGTGGAGGCCGACAGCGCGCCGGTGTGGCATCCGGACGTGCGCTTCTTCCGCCTCAGCGATGCGCAGGGGCGCCTGGTCGGGCAGTTCTACCTGGATCTGTACGCACGCGAAGGCAAGCGCGGCGGCGCCTGGATGGACGATTGCCGCAACCGCCGCGAACGCGCCGACGGCGTGCAGACCCCGCTGGTGTACCTGGTGTGCAATTTCGGCCGCGGCAGCGACGGCAAGCCGGCCACCTTCACCCACAACGAGGTCACCACCCTGTTCCACGAGATGGGCCATGGCCTGCACCAATTGCTGACCCAGGTCGGCGAACTGGGCGTGGCCGGCATCAACGGCGTGGAATGGGACGCGGTGGAACTGCCCAGCCAGTTCATGGAGAACTTCTGCTGGGAATGGCCGCGCCTTCAGGCGATGACCGCGCACGTGGACAGCGGCGAACCGCTGCCGCGCGCACTGTTCGACAAGATGCTGGCGGCGAAGAACTACCAGAGCGGCATGTTCACCGTGCGCCAGCTCGAGTTCGCGCTGTTCGACATGCAGTTGCACCACGACTTCGATGCACAGACCGACAGCGTGCTGCAGTTGCTCGAGCGCGTGCGCGACGCCGTGGCGGTGAACCGGCCGCCGGCCTGGAACCGCTTCCCGCACCAGTTCAACCACATCTTCGCCGGCGGCTATGCGGCCGGCTACTACAGCTACAAGTGGGCCGAGGTGCTCAGCGCCGACGCCTATGCCGCATTCGAGGAAGCGCCGGATCAGTTGGCGGACACCGGCGCGCGCTTCCTGCGCGAGATCCTCTCGCGCGGCGGCAGCCGCCCGACGCTGGAGAACTTCACTGCCTTCCGCGGCCGTGCGCCGGAGCTGGAAGCGTTGCTGCGGCACAGCGGCATGGCCGGATAAGCCGGGATTCGGGATTCGGGATGACAGCCTGCGGCCGTTGAGAACCGGGATTCGAGATTTTCCTGCGCAGGCGTAGTGGTTGCGATTGCATTGTGGGAGGGGCTTCAGCCCCGACGGGCTTTCCCGGG
>NZ_AQOK01000142.1:0-7996 GCF_000364645.1 Xanthomonas sp. SHU 308
GCCCGCGCAGGCGCCGATGCCACCGCCCAACTCACCCGCGCCGGCGCCGGCCGTGCTGCTGCGGTGCCCGCGGACGCACTGCGCGACGTGATCGACCCCGGCGCCGAAGCGGTGGCGCGGGCGTTCGCGGCGTGGCGGTGAAGCGGCCGGTCGGGTCGGCCGATGCGGTGCGAGGCAGGTATGGGTCAATCGGGGCGGCAGGCGTGTTCGGGAACGCCCGTCGCGGCTGAAGCCGCTCGTACAAGGCTTGCGGCGAGCTGTCCGAGCGCACTGTAGGAGGGACTTCAGTCCCGACGCGCGCAAGCCGGAATCGCCAGCTGCTTCGGAGCAATGCCCCGTCGCTCCCTACTCCGCCGACGCCGCCTCCAGCACCTGCGCCACCGCCTGCAGCGAGCCGTGCACCGAGCCGGGCTGCAGCGTCAGCGGCTGGGTCTTGCCGCGCACCACCACCTCCATGCGCTGCGGCACGCCCTGCGCGTTGCCGACGATGCGGTAGGTGGTGTCGCCACGCGCGAAGCTGAGCAGATGGCGGTCGGCGTCGTAGTCCATCGCCTCGCCCTGCGCGTCCGGATACAGCAGATCCACCCGCTGCTGCGCGCCAAGCGCCGCGTAGTACGGCGCGCCGCTTGCGCCGTCGCCGACATTGGCGAACACCACGATGCGCTTGCCAGCCGGCGCCAGGCGGAACTCGAGCAGGATCTTGCGCTGACCCACCATCGTCTCGCCTTCCTCGTCCCACAGGTAGTGCATGTCGGGCACGCGCTTGCCGGCACGGTCGCGGTACACCGTCTCCTGTGCCAGGCCCGGCCCGTCGCCGCGCGCGTCCTCGACCGTTTCGCTCTCCAGCAGCGGCGCGCCATCGCGGATCGAGTATGTCGCGAACTGGTGCCAGCAGCAGCCGTCCTTGGTCATGGTGTGGAGTTCGCGCGCCTGCGCATCCACCTCGAACAGGCCGCAATTGCTCTGCGCCAGCTCGGTGAAGTCCGCATCGGCCTCGAAGCCGTCGGCGGTGCCCAGGTACACCTGGTAGGACGGGCCGTGATAGCAGCTGTTCTGCCCGTCCATCACCGCCAGGTCTTTGATCCCGTCGAAATTGAAATCGTCGTAGATCAGCACGCTCTGCTCGCCGTACGGCAGTTCGTGCACATTGGCCTTGACCTTGCCGCTCTTCGCATCGGTGTCCAGCACCAACTCCGGCGAGGCCACCTCGAGCAGCGGCGTGGCGTTGCCGCGGGCGAACACGCGCACGATGCCGGGACGGAACACCTCGCCGCTGTCCTCGATCTCCAAGGTGGCGCGGTAGCGATCGGAGAAGTCCTGCAGGTCGTAACGGCGGTGCGTGCTGGCGGCGAAGGCCTTGGCGTCGAAGTCGTCGCCGGCATACCGCTGGGTCTGCGTCGCGGCGGTCGCGGTCGCGATCGACGACAACAGCACGAGCAGCAAGGCCAGGCGTGCACGCGCCGACAGCACACGGGCATGGCCAACGGCATGCGAGACGATGCAGGACATGGTGGCGTTCCTGGCGACGGGCAACGGAGGCCAAGGGTAAGGCCGGCCGTGGCGGCCGGCCAGAGGCCAGCGGACCTCGGCGCGTCAGAACAGCGCGCGTGCCAGCGCCCGCAGCGCCGTGCGCGCCTCGGTGGCGATGCCGCCGCCGTCCTCGCCCAGCCAGGCCGCCACCAGCAGCACCACGACCACCCCAGCCGCCAGCAGCGCGAGCCGACGCCACCTCATCGGTCGAGAGCCCTGCCGAACAGGCAAGGTGCCGGTGCAGCACGTCGCGTGGCTGGCGTCATCTGCCATCGGTCGACGCACCACGACCGTCCGTTGCATCCCTGCCCGCTCACCGCCATCGCCACTCACCCTGCTGCACTGCGCGCTGTTCTCTGGCTCTCGTTGCGGGGCAGGATACGCCGTGGGTGCGTCGTCCCAGCAACGGCCGCCGCCGGGCTGGCCGACAGCGCCGTCGCCGACCTTGCCGCCGGCACTACGCCCGCGCACCTGCGATCCACGACGCGCAGCGGGATTCACCACGCGACGACCCAGCCGTCGCCACACTCGATCGCGCCCATCCTTGCCCGGAGCCCACCTTGAGCGCGACGCCCGACGCTGCGGCCACGCCGCACGTGGTCGGCGGCCTCAGCCGCCGTACCCAGATCCTGCGCCTGCTGCTGCGCTACCGCAGCTCCGGGGTGTTTTCCGGCATGGACATGGAGACCGCCCAGGGCGAGCACGAGCTGCCGCCGGAAGGCACGCCGGAACAGTTCGTCACCGATCTGGAGGCGCTGGGCCCGACCTTCGTCAAGCTCGGGCAGATGCTGTCCACGCGCCCGGACGTGGTGCCGCCGGAGTTCGCCACCGCCCTGGAGAGGATGCAGGAGAACACCACGCCGATTCCGAGCGAACGCATCCGCGAGATCGTCGAGGCCGAGCTGGGCGTCGGCATCAACAAGGCCTTCTCCGCCTTCGACGACACCCCGCTGGGCAGCGCCTCGCTGGCGCAGGTGCACCGCGCCGCGCTGCGCGACGGCACCCCCGTGGCGATCAAGGTGCAGAAGCCCGAGGTCGCCGCGCAGGTGCGCGCGGACCTGGAGGTGCTGCGCAGCTTCGCCAGCGCCGCCGACAAGCTGACCGGGCTGGGCCGGCGCATCCGCTTCGCCGACTGGCTGGCCGAGTTCGGCAAGGCGCTGCTGGCCGAACTGAACTACGAGGCCGAGGCCGAGAACCTGGCGCGCTTCGGCGAGCACCTGCGGCCGTTCCCGCAGCTGTGGGTGCCGCAGCCGGTGTGGGACCTGAGCAGCCGCCGCGTGCTGACCATGCAGCTGGCCGAAGGCGTGCGCGTGGACAAGATCTCCGGGCTGCGCCGCACCGAGCAGCCGATGGACGACCTGGCCGCGGCGCTGGTGCGCGGCTACCTGGACCAGATGTTCGTGCACGGCGAGATCCACGCCGATCCGCATCCGGGCAACCTGCGCGTGCTCGCCGACGGACGCCTGGCGATCTTCGACCTGGGCATGGTCGCGCACGTGCCGCCGAAGCTGCGCGAGCGCCTGCTCAAGCTGCTGTTCGCCGCGGTCGACGGCCGCGGCGAGGAAGTGGCCGAGGAAACCATCGCGCTCAGCACGCGCCTGGAGGACTTCGACGAGGAGCGCTACCAGCGCGAGACCGGGCAGATGATCGCCCGCTACGCGGCGCACGACGCCATGTCCGAAGGCCGGGTGGTGCTGGACCTGGTGCGCATCGCCACCGCCTACGGCCTGCGCACGCCGCCGGAGCTGAGCCTGCTCGGCAAGACCCTGCTCAACCTGGAAGCGGTGTGCCGGGCGCTGTCGCCGCACCTGGACACGCGCGTAGTGGTCGAGGACCAGTTGCAGCACGTGATGCGCGCGCGGCTGAAGAAGTCGCTGTCGGCGGCCAACTTGGCCAGCGAGGCGATGGAGCTGCAGGCGCTGCTGCGCGAAGGCCCGCGCCGCATCTCAGACATCCTCACCCTGGCCGCGGAGAACCGCCTGCAGGTGCGCGTGGCCGGGCTGGAGGAATCGCGGCTGATGGAGAGCCTGCAGAAGATCGCCAACCGCGTCGCCGCCGGCATCGTCACCGCCGCGCTGATCCTGGCCTCCACGCAGATGATGCGCATCGACACCGGCAGCAAGCTGTTCGGCTACCCGGCGATCGCGATGGTGCTGTTCCTGCTCGGCGTGATTCTGGGCCTGGGTATCGTGGTCAGCGCCGTGCTGTTCGACCGACGCATCCGCGCGCGCGAGGAGCGCGGGAGGCGCTAGAAGCCGGGAGTGGGGAATCGGGAATGGGGAATCGCAGGAGCGGCTTCAGCTGCGACCTGCAGCACCGGTAGCTGGCGGCCAAAGTCGCTTCGCGCTCCACCAATCCCGAATCCCCACTCCCGAATCCCTGCTACGCCTGAGGGTCGCGTAGAAGCTTCACTTCCTGCGGCGACTCCAGGGCGATGCCCTCCTCGGCCAGGCGCTGCAGCAGGGCGAAGAACAGTTCGCTGCGGGTGCCGTAGGTCAGCCGCGGCGAGGCCACGTAGGCGAAGCTGTTGAGGGTGACGTGGCCGTTGGCGATGGAGTCGATGAACACCGACGGCGCCGGGTCGTCCAGCACGCCCTGATGCGACGCGTACAGTTCCAGCAGGATGGCGCGCAGCTTGACCACGTCGGTGCCCAGCGACACCGCGAACTGGATCTGCACCCGGCCCAGCGGCCCGGCCAGGGTCATGTTGCGCAGGGTCTTGGTGATCAGTTCGGAGTTGGGGACGATCAGGGTGGAGCGGTCGCCGACCTGGATCTCGGTGGCGCGCACGCTGATCCGGCGCACGTCGCCTTCCTGGTCGCCGATCTTGATCCAGTCGCCGATCTTGACCGGGCGCTCGGCGAGCAGGATCAGGCCGGACACGAAGTTCTGGGTGATCGACTGCAGGCCGAAGCCGATACCGACCGACAGCGCGCTGACCACCAGCGCGATCCGCTCCAGGCCGATGCCCAGCGCGGCCAGCGCCCACAACGCCGCCAGGATGATGCCGACATAGCGCGCCACCGTGCTGATCGAGTTGCGCGAGCCGTCGTCCAGTTCGGTCTTGGGCAGGTAGGTCTGGGTCAGCCAGCGATGCAGGTACTGCATGACGCCCAGGCCGAGCAGCAGCACCAGCACCGCGCGGGCGATCGCGCCCGGATACACCACCACCTTGTCGCTGAGGCGGATGCCATCGGACAGCAGCGAGAACCAGTCCGAGACGATCGAGACGTTGGTGCCGAACGGCATCAACAGCGCGCCGACGCCGATCAGCAACAGCACCACCCGTATCAGTGCCGAGGTCAGCACCCCGGCCTGCTCCAGGCTGCTCGAGCGCACCCCGAACGCGCCATTGGCGGCGCGGCCGATGCGGCCTTCGCTGGCGAACAGCCACAACGCGAAGTCGTCGGCGAAGGTCATCAGCAGGCGGATCGCGCCGACGATCATGGTGATCCAGATGATCTGCCGGGTGATGAACAGGCCCAGGTGCAGATAGCCCAGCAGCGCCGCCAGCAGCGCCACCACCACCGCGACCTTGACCAGCACGCCGATCAACGCCAGCGCACCGCCGTGCTGCCCGGGCGGCGGCGGTTGCGCGTTGGCCAGGGCCTGCGCCGCCGCTTCGGCGTACTGGCGCCGGCGCAGCCGCGACAGGCTGGTCAGGGTGGCCAGGATCAGCACGCCGTAGACCAGCGCGATCACCCCGTCGGCGGCGACGGTGGCCGAGTCGCTGGTGCGCGCGGCCTGGTTGATCACCAGCAGCATGCTGCTGAGCCAGGCCAGCGCCGCGGTGGCCCAGGTGTACTTGCGCAGGCGTCGCGCGGTGGCGTCGTCGATCGGGAACAGCCGCCAGCTCGGCTGGTTCGGCAGCAGCACGCTGGCGCCGAGCGAGCCCATGAAGGCCGCGGCGAAGCTGACCACCACGAAGCCGTTGAGCACTGCGTCCAGGCGCTCCGGCACCGCATCGATGCTGCGCAGCGCCTCGGCCAGGGCCAGCGCGGCCAGGCCCGGGGTCAACGTGCCCAGCAGCAGGAACCAGATCGCCAGACCCGACCGGCGCAGGCGACTGCCCGGCGCGCGCGACACCGCATAGCGCTTGCCCAGCCAACGCAGCAGGTAGCGCAGCGGGAATAGCAGGATCAGCGCGATGGCGATGCCGACGCCAAGCGCGCCGCTGCCATGCTCGGCGATCGCGTCCTGCAGCGACTGCATGCCGAGCGTGTACAGCGCCAGCAGCTTGGCCTGGTCGTCGGGGAAATCGGCGGCGATCTGCTTCCACAGCGCGGGCGACAGCGGCGACGGCGAGCGCAGCGACAGCTCCTGGCTGAAATGCTCGGCGCGCGCGCGTTCGATCTCGTCGGCCAACTGCCGCGCCTCCACCACCATCAACTTGCCGCGTTTGACCCCCGAGTCCAGGCTGTCGCGTTGCTTGGTCAGCGCCTTGCGCTGCGCAACGATGTCGGGGGAGTCGCCGGTGGCGGCCGCACCGAGTTGCTGCAGGCGTGCATTGACCTGCGCCAACTGCTGCGAGAGCGCATCGGCGGCAGTCTGCGCATCGTTGGAGGCGTCGGAGACCTGCGTGACCAGGTCCTGGAAGGCGGCCTGGTTGCCGGCATCCACTTCCTTGCCGCGCGCGTCCTTCAGCGACTTTGCGGCGTTGTCCAGCAGGGTCTGCGGGTCCGGCGGTGCGTCGGCGGCGTCCTGCGGCTGGGCCGACGCCACCGCCGCGCACAGCCACAACAGCAGCAGGGCGTAACGCAACAGGAAAGAGGACGACGCGGAACGGGGCAGCAGGCGCACGCAGGGACCGGCACGGGCAAGCGCGGACCACCGCGCGTGCGGCGCACTATACGGCGCGGTGCTTGAACCGGGCCAGCGGCGGGCGCGGTCACGCGTGCCGTGTGGGCGCGCCGGTGCCTGCACCGGCTGCCTGTCGCGACCGAAGCGCGCCGCTCCTACGACGGCAGGCGGGTCGCCACGACCGATACCCGGTTCACCGCGCGTCCGTCACCAGCACGATCTTGCCGATATGCGCGCTGGACTCCATCAACGCGTGCGCCTGTGCTGCCTCCTGCAGCGGGAAGCAGCGGTCCACCTGCGGCTTGATGCGACCCTCTGCCAGCAATGGCCACACCTGCTGCTCCAGTTCGCGCGCGATCGCCGCCTTTTCCATCACCGAGCGCGGACGCAGGGTCGAGCCGGTATGGGTCAGCCGCTTGGCCAGCAGCGGCATCAGGTCCAGTTCGCGCACCTTGCCCTGCTGGATGCCGATCTGCACGATGCGCCCGTCCAGCGCCGCGGCCTGGTAGTTGCGCGCCAGGTAGTCGCCGCCGATCAGGTCCACGATCACGTCGGCGCCGCGGCCCTCGGTCAAGCGCTTGGTCTCGGCGACGAAGTCTTCCTCGCGATACAGGATCGCCGCCTCCGCGCCCAGCGCCAGGCTGGCCGCGCGCTTGTCGGCCGAACCCACGGTGCTGATCACCCGCGCACCGAAGGCGCGTCCGAGCAGGGTGGCGACGCTGCCGATGCCGGAGGTACCGCCGTGCACCAGCAGGGTCTCGCCGGACTGCAGGCGGCCGCGCTGGAACACGTTGGTCCACACGGTGAAGAAGGTTTCCGGCACCGCCGCGGCCTCGGTCAGGCTCAGCGCCGCCGGCACCGGCAGGGCGTTGCGCTCGTGCACCACCGCGTATTCGGCATAACCGCCGCCGGCGACCAGCGCGCAGACCTGATCGCCCAACCGGTAGCGCTCCACGCCCTCGCCCAGGCCGACCACCTCGCCGGCGAACTCCAGCCCCGGCAGCGGCGAGGCGCCCGGCGGCGGCGGATAGCTGCCCTGGCGCTGCATCACGTCGGGCCGGTTGACGCCGGCCGCGGCCACCCGCACCAGCAGTTCGCCGCGCCCGGGATGCGGCAGCGGCACGCGCACCGGCACCAGCACCTCGGGCGCACCGGGCTGGCGGATCTCGATCGCGGTCATGGTGTCGGGCAACGCGGCGGCGTGGGTCGGGGACATGGCGGGGTCCTGGCAAAGAGCGCGGCGCACGCAGGCGCAGACGCGTGTGGGAACCGCGATGATCGACCTTCCGCGCTGAGGGATCCGTGACGGCGGGCGATGTTCGCGATGAAGTGCACGAAAGACCTGCCTGGTCCTCTCAGGCCGTCTGCAGTCGGGACGGAAGTCCCTCCCACAGTGCACCCGGCGGGCTCGCCGCACGCCCCTGTGGGAGCGACTTCAGTCGCGACGCGCGTGACGATGACCGCCAGTCACTTCCAACGCCAAAGGTGTCGAGGCGTAACGCTCCGCTCACGCAAGCGCTCAAGGTAGGCGGCGCCTACTCGCCCACTGGCGCCGCCTGCGCCGGCCACTCGGTCATCGCCGGCACGGCAGCCTCGATCCGCTGCGGATCCAGCCGCGCCTGCAACGCCGGCAGGGCGATCGCCAGCGGGCAGCGCAGGCGGCCGC
>NZ_AQOK01000143.1:0-16109 GCF_000364645.1 Xanthomonas sp. SHU 308
GCTCCAGGTCGTGGCAGGTTGTTCGAGGTGCCCTTCAGCCGCGACGCTCTACCGGTAATGCTTCTTCGCGGCTGAAGCCGCGCCTGCACGCAGGTGCCCTATCGCCACGCCATGCACCCGCATCTGGACGTCGGCTATGCCCCGCTCACCGCACCAGGAACGAGAGCATGCGCGCGATCCGCGCGTACGGCGGCTTCAGCAGGTCGCTGCCGGCGCGGCGCGACTGCCACAGGATCGGCAGCGCCTTGCTGAAGGCGTCGAAGCCGGCGCGGCCGTGGTAGGCGCCCATGCCGCTGGGGCCGATGCCGCCGAACGGCAGCGCGTTGGCGGCGAAATGCAGCAGGCTGTCGTTGACGGTGACCCCGCCGGCGATGGTGGCATGCAGGATCGTCTCGATGCGCGCGCGGTCATGGCTGAAGGGATACAGCGCCAGCGGCCGGTCGCGGCTGTTGATCTCGGCGATGGCCGCGTCCAGGGAGCGGTAGCTGCGCACCGGCAGGATCGGGCCGAAGATCTCCTCCTGCATCAGCAGCGCGTCGTCGCCCGGCTGCAGCACCAGCGTGGGCACGATCAGCCGCTCGCGCTCGGCACGCTCGCGCGCCACCGTGGCCAGTTCGATGACCTCCAGGCCGCGCGCGCGGGCATCGTCCAGGTAGCCGCGCAGGCGCCGGTACTGACCCTCGTTGACGATGCGGGTGTAGTCCTCGGCGCTGGCGAAATCGCCGTAGCGCGCCAGCACCTGCGCACGCAGCGCCTGCACCAGCGCCGCCTCGCGGCCGGCATCGATCAGCACGTAGTCCGGGGCGATGCAGGTCTGCCCGGCGTTGAACCACTTGCCGGTGGCCAGGCGCGCGGCGGCCTGCTCCAGCGGGTAGTCGGCGCAGACGATGGCCGGCGACTTGCCGCCCAGCTCCAGGGTCAGCGGGGTGAGGTTGGGCGCGGCCGCCGCCATCACCTTGCGCCCGACCGCGGTGGAGCCGGTGAACACCAGGTGGTCCAGCGGCAACGCGGCGAACGCCGACGCCACCTCGGCCCCGCCCAGCGCCACCGCCACCCGCTGCGGCGGGAATACCTCGGCCAGCAGCGACTGCAGGAACTGCGCGCTGCGCGGGGTGTGCTCGGAGGGTTTCAGGTAGACGTGGTTGCCGGCGGCGATGGCGGTGGCCAGCGGGATCAGCGCCAGGTTGACCGGGTAGTTCCACGGCGCGATCACCCCGACCACGCCGACCGGCACCGGCCGCACTTCCGCACGCGCCGGCCACAGCCGCCAGCCGGCGCCGACCCGCTGCGGGCGCATCCAGCGCTTCAGATGACGGAGCAGATGATCGATCTCGCCAAGCACGGTCATGCCGTCGGCGATCAGCGATTCGTGGCGCGAGCGGTGGCCGAAATCGGCGGCGATGGCATCGGCCATCTCCGGCAACCGCCGCTTCAGCGCCGCGCGCAGCCGCAACAGGTCCTCGCGGCGCTGCGCCCGCTCCGGCTTGGCCGACTGCCAGGCCGCGCGCAGACGCTGCAGGGTGACTGGCAAGGCGGCCAGTGGCGTGTCGGCGGAAGCGGCGTCGGCGTCGGAGATCGGCATGGGCGCACTATACGATGGCGGTCGCGGCTGTCGTGCGTGCCCGTGTGGACGGGCAGCATGCCGCCGCGATCTCGGATCCGACAGTCGGTCGCGTCGGGACTGAAGTCCCTCCCACAAGCGGCGCGCCGGCATCGCCGCGAACTGAAGTTTCCACCTGTGGGAGGGACTTCAGTCCCGACCCGATGGCGCCAGGCACGCGAGCAGATGTGCTACAGCGCCGCCGGCTCTTCCAGCAACCATGCCTGCAATTGCGCCAGCGAGGCGACCTGGTGGTGCGGCACGACGCCCTCCGGAGCGGCGGCGCCGTGCGCATTGAACCAGCAGGTGTGCAGGCCCGCGGCCAGGCCGCCGGCGATGTCCGCCTGCGGGTTGTCGCCGACCATCAGCACCTGCGCCGGCGGTGGGTCGCCGAGCTGCGCCAGCGCGTGCGCGAAGATCCCCGGGTGCGGCTTGGCCACGCCCACCACCTCGGAAATGGCGATGACTTCGAAGCGGTCGTGCAGCCCGGTACGCTGCAGGCGCGCGTTCTGCAGCGCGCCGAAGCCGTTGGTGACCAGGCCCAGGCGCGCGCGCCCACGCAAGGCGTCGAGCAGGTCCACCGCTCCGTCCAGCGGCGCACACAGCTCGGCCATCGCCGCCAGGAACGCCGTGTTCAAGGTCTCCGGCGCGGTCTGCAGGCGCTGCGCCCAGTCGGCGAAACGGCGCTGCTGCAATTGCAGCGCGGTGATCGCGCCGTTCTGGTACTGCACCCACAGCGGCCGGTTGCACGCCGTGTACTCGGCGAACTCGGCTTCGCCGAACTGCACGCCGTAGCCGGCGAACATGCGCTGCAGGCCGGCGAAGGCATCGAAGTGGAACAGGGTGTCGTCAGCGTCGAACAGGATCCAGCGGTAGCGCATGCGTTGGCACGACGAAGGCAGCGGGCGCTCATGGTAACGCCGCCTCACCGCACAGACGACGACGCCGGCCCGAAGGCCGGCGTCGCGTGCGGCGTTGGCCGCGTCCTGCTAGGCGCGCGCGCTCAGTGGCCCGACCCGCGCGAGGCGCCCAGTCCGGTCTCGGCGCGGATCTGCTGCGCCTTGAACGCGGCGCGTTCCTTGCCGGCCTGCGCGCTGCGGTCCAGCACCGAGAACAGCCAGATGCCGACGAAGCCGATGGTGACCGAGAACAGCGCCGGCGAGGTGTACGGGAACGGCGCCGAACCGGTCGGGTTGCCCAGCGTATCCACCCACACCGACGGCGACAGCACCGTCAGCACCAGCGAGGAGATCAGGCCCAGGAAACCGCCGATCACCGCACCGCGGGTGGTGCAGTTCTTCCACAGCAACGACAGGATCAGCACCGGGAAGTTGGCCGAGGCGGCGATGGCGAAGGCCAGCGACACCATGAAGGCCACGTTCTGCTTCTCGAACACGATGCCCAGCAGCACCGCGATCACGCCCAGCGCGATGGTGGTGACGCGCGACACCTTCAGCTCCGAGCCCGGGGCGGGATTGCCCTTCTTGATCACCGTGGCGTACAGGTCGTGGGACACCGCCGAGGCGCCGGACAGGGTCAGGCCGGCGACCACCGCCAGGATGGTGGCGAAGGCCACCGCGGAGATGAAGCCCATGAACACGTTGCCGCCCACCGCGTTGCCGACCAGCACCGCCGCCATGTTGGCCGCGCCCTTGCCGCCGTGGATGGTGCCGGTGGCGACGTCGGCGAACTGCGGGTTGGTCAGCACCAGGGCGATGGCGCCGAAGCCGATGATGAAGATCAGGATGTAGAAGTAGCCGATCCAGGTGGTGGCCCACAGCACCGACTTGCGCGCCTGCTTGGCGTCGGGGACGGTGAAGAAGCGCATCAGGATGTGCGGCAAGCCGGCGGTGCCGAACATCAGCGCCATGCCGAAGGAGATCGCCGAGATCGGATCCTTGACGAAGCCGCCCGGGCCCATGATCGACAGGCCGGCAGTGGCCGCCTCTTCCGGCGAGGCGCCGCCGTTGGCCGCCACCGCGGTCTTCACCCGCACGCCCTCGGCGAACAGCGCCTCGAAGCTGAAGTTGAAGTGCCACATGATCGCCACGGCCATGAAGGTCACGCCGGTCAGCAGCAGCACCGCCTTGATGATCTGCACCCAGGTGGTGGCGGTCATGCCGCCGAACAGCACGTAGACCATCATCAGCACGCCGACCAGACTCACCGCCACCCAGTAGTCCAGGCCGAACAGCAGCTTGATCAGCGCGCCGGCGCCGACCATCTGCGCGATCAGGTAGAACAGCACCACCACCAGCGTGCCGGAGGCGGCGAAGCTGCGGATCGCGGTCGGCGCGAAGCGGTAGCCGGCCACGTCGGCGAAGGTGTACTTGCCGAGGTTGCGCAGGCGCTCGGCCATCAGGAAGGTCAGGATCGGCCAGCCGACCAGGAAGCCGATCGCGTAGATCAGGCCGTCGTAGCCATTGGTCATCACCGCCGCGGTGATGCCCAGGAACGAGGCCGCCGACATGTAGTCGCCGGCGATCGCCAGGCCGTTCTGGAAGCCGGTGATGCCGCCGCCGGCGGTGTAGAAGTCCGACGCCGAGCGGGTCTTCTTCGCCGCCCACTTGGTGATCCACAGGGTGCCGGCGACGAAGAAGGCGAACATGCCGATCGCCACCCAGTTGGTCGGCTGCTTGTCGGTCTGGCCGACATCGCCGCCGGCGGCCAGGGCCGCGCCGGCCGGCAGCAGCGCGGCCAGCAGCAGCAGAAGGAAGCGCAGGTGCTTGCTCATTGGCGGGCGTCCTCGAGGATGTCGGCGGTCAGCTGGTCGTACACGGTGTTGGCGCGACGCACGTAGATCGCGGTGATGGCGATGGTAAAGACCATCACCCCGATCGCGATCGGGATGCCGATGGTGGTGACGCCGCTGCCCATCGGCTGGGCCAGGAACGCCTTGTCGAAGGCGATCAGGCCGATGAAGCCGAAATAGGCCAGCAACATCAGGACGGTCAGCGTCCAGCCCAGCGCGTTGCGCTGGCGCTTGAGCGCGTGGTACTTCGGATTGGCGTCGATCTTGGCGATCAGCGCGTCGTTGGAGAGGCTCATGAGATGGCTCCGGTAAGTGGCCGCGGCGCGGATCAGAAGCTGTACTTGGTGGTGAACTGCAGGCGGGTGATGTCGCCCGTGGCGCCGCTTTCGATCTCGCGCTTGCCGTACATCAGCTCGGCGCCGATATCGACCTTGGGCAACGGCGAGTAGAAGACGTTACCGCGGATGCTCTGCACGCTCTTGGTCACGGCCAGGCCGGTGCGCGCGGTGTCGTTGTCGTAGTCGCTGCGCGCGTAGATCAGGTTGGTGCGCAGCTTGGGCGAGAACGCGTGGCGCCAGCCGACGTAGCCGGCGACCACCCCGACCGTGTCCAGATCGCGGTCGGCGGCGTCGTACACCGCGTTCTGGGCGATGCCCAGGCCGATGTAGCGGCCGATGCCTTCGCCGCCGGTGAGCTGGTAGAACAGGCTGTCGCTGTCGCTGGCCACCCACTTGCCGCCCAGGGTCAGGCCGCCGGAGGCCTTGCTGGCATCGGCGCCGGTGGCGCGGTTGTCGACCTTCTGCTGCCCGACCACGCCGGCGACGCCAAAGCTGCCCCAGTCGCCCTTCCAGCCGTAGCGCACGGTCAGGTCCGGCAGCGCGCCGCGGTCGGAACTGGCGGTGCTGACCACGCCGGCCACGCTGCGCGTGTACAGGGTGGTTTCCGGATTCTCCAGGGCGATGCTGAAGCCGCCGTTGGTGTAGCGCAGCTGCGCCTGGCGCACGAACACCACACCGTCGGTGGGGCCGATGAAGTCGGCCGCTTCCGGCAGCGCCGCCGGATCCATGAAGTTGGACCAGGTCTGGCCGGCCAGCCAGTGGTTCCAGTACATGTAGGCGTGGCGCAGGGTGGCGCCGTAGGTATTGGTGGCGGTCTGGGTGCCCAATGCATTGCCGAAGAAATCCAGTTCCACCAGCGCACCGGCCTTGTTGCCGCCTTCGGTGACGCTGTCCACGCCGAAGTTGATCCGCGAGAACTTGGCATGCGCGTTGTAGTCGGTGCCGGACTTGGCCCCGCCCACCGGGGTCTGCCCGGGCAGGTACAGCGCGCGGCCGGTGGCGTCGTCGGCGAGCTGGCCGTCGCCGGTGCGGGTGGCCAGGAAGTCGGCCTTGATGAAGCCGCCGACCTTGAAGGTGGTGCCGGGCGTGGCCCCCGGGGTGATGGTGGTGACCTGGATCGGCGCCTTGCCAGCCGGCGGCGCCGGGGGTGGCGGCGCGGCCTGGGTCGAGCGGACCGCGGCGACCTCGGTCTGGGTCTGCGCGATCTGCCCCTGCTGCTGTTGCTGCGCGGACAGCAGTTGCTGCACCTGCCGTTCCAGTTCGGCCACGCGGGTCTCCAGCGCCTGTTCGCGCGCCGAGGGTTTGCCTTGGGCGAAGGCCGCGCCGGGCGCGACCAAGGCCACCAACAGCGCGGCCGCCAACGGGCGACGCGCCAGGGATGCGATGCGGTTGCTCATTACTCCCTCCCGAATAATGGATGGCCACACGCATGCGCACGGCCGTAGCCCAGCGTGCGCGACCGCACCGGCCGCGCCTATTGGCCATTAGTCGAACGTCGGCTGAGTTACGACCATCGTCTAAGGCCCGGCGCGTGTGCGGTTAACGCCGGATGCGGCACACTGCGCGTTGACGCGCCGCCGCATGCGGCGCCCCGTTCAATGCAGAGGGAACCATGGCCGATCTCTATCCCGTCGATCCGCAGTTCGCCGCCCGTGCGCGGGTCGACAAGACCCAGTACCAGACCCAGTACAAGGAATCGGTGGAACAGCCGGAGGCGTTCTGGGGCAAGGTGGCCGAGCGCCTGGACTGGTTCAAGAAGCCGACCCGGATCAAGGACGTCAGCTTCGCCCTGGACGATTTCCGTATCCGCTGGTTCGACGATGGCGAACTCAACGCCAGCGTCAACTGCCTGGACCGGCAGCTGGCCACCCGCGGCGACAAGACCGCGCTGCTGTTCGAGCCGGACAGCCCGGACGCGCCGTCCTACCGCGTCACCTATCGCGAGCTGTACGAGCGCGTGTGCCGGCTCGGTAACGCGCTGCGCGCGCTGGGCGTGCGCAAGGGCGACCGCGTCACCATCTACCTGCCGATGATCCCCGACGCGGCGGTGGCGATGCTGGCCTGCGCGCGCATCGGCGCGATCCACTCGGTGGTGTTCGGCGGCTTCGCGCCCAACTCGATCGCCGACCGGGTGATCGACTGCGGCAGCAAGCTGATCATCACCGCCGACGAAGGCCTGCGCGGCGGCAAGAAGATCCCGCTCAAGGCCAACGTGGACGCGGCGCTGAAGCTGCCCGGCACCACCAGCGTGGAGACCGTGCTGGTGGTACGCCACACCGGCGGCGCGGTGGACATGCAGGCCCCGCGCGACCGCTGGTTCCACGACGTGGTCGACAGCCAGCCGGCCGAATGCGAGCCCGAGCGCATGAACGCCGAGGATCCGCTGTTCATCCTCTATACCTCCGGCTCCACCGGCAAGCCCAAGGGCGTGCTGCATACCACCGCCGGCTACCTGCTGTACGCGGCCTACACCCACGAGACCGTGTTCGACCTGCGCGAGGACGACATCTACTGGTGCACCGCCGATGTCGGCTGGGTCACCGGCCACAGCTACATCGTCTACGGGCCGCTGGCCAACGGCGCCACCGCGCTGATGTTCGAGGGCGTGCCCAACTACCCGAGCGTGTCGCGCTTCTGGGAGGTCATCGACAAGCACCAGGTGACGATCTTCTACACCGCCCCGACCGCGATCCGCGCGCTGATGCGCGAGGGCGAGGCGCCGGTGAAGAAGACCTCGCGCAAGAGCTTGCGCCTGCTCGGCAGCGTCGGCGAGCCGATCAATCCCGAAGCCTGGCGCTGGTACTACGACGTGGTCGGCGACGGCCGCTGCCCGATCGTGGACACCTGGTGGCAGACCGAGACCGGCGGCATCCTGATCACCCCGCTGGCCGGCGCCATCGACCTCAAGCCCGGCTCGGCGACGCTGCCGTTCTTCGGCGTGCAGCCGGCGCTGGTCAGCGCCGACGGCGAGATTCTGGAAGGCGCCACCGAGGGCAACCTGGTGCTGCGCGATTCCTGGCCGGGGCAGATGCGCACCGTCTATGGCGACCACCAGCGCTTCATCGACACCTATTTCCGCACCTACCCGGGCAGCTATTTCACCGGCGACGGCTGCCGCCGCGATGCCGACGGTTACTACTGGATCACCGGCCGCGTCGACGACGTCATCAACGTCTCCGGCCACCGCATCGGCACCGCCGAAGTGGAGAGCGCGCTGGTTTCCCACCCCAAGGTCGCCGAAGCGGCGGTGGTCGGCTTCCCGCACGACATCAAGGGCCAAGGCATCTACGCCTACGTGACCCTGGTCGCCGAAGAGCAACCGAGCGAGGCCCTGCACAAGGAACTGGTGGCCTGGGTACGCAAGGAGATCGGCCCGATCGCCGCCCCCGACCACCTGCAGTGGGCGCCGGGCCTGCCCAAGACCCGCTCGGGCAAGATCATGCGCCGCATCCTGCGCAAGATCGCCGAGAACGCCCCCGACCAGCTCGGCGACACCTCGACCCTGGCCGATCCGTCGGTGGTGGATTCGTTGGTGAACGAACGACTCACGCGCTGACGCGCTACGCGCGTCGGGAATGGGGAGTCGAGAATGGGGAATGGGAAAAGCCATTCCCTGGTCGCTTCGAGATCTTAGGCACGCGACATTCCGCTTTTGCCGTTCCCATTCCCCGTTCCCGTTTCTCCATTCCCGGCCTCCCCCATGCCCACCCTGCTGATCGCCGACGACCATCCCCTGTTCCGCGAGGCGCTGCGTGGGGCGGTGCAGCGGGTGATGCCCGGGGTGCAGTTGTACGAGGCCGACAGCGTCGAGGCGTTGTACGCGCTGGCCGATCGCCATGCCGATGCCGATCTGCTGCTGATGGATCTCAACATGCCCGGCGCGCAAGGCTTCAGCGCGCTGGTGCACATGCGCGCGCTGCATCCGCAGTTGCCGGTGGTGGTGGTGTCCGCGCGCGAGGAGCCGACGGTGATGCGGCGCGCGCTGGACCACGGCGCGTTCGGCTTCATCCCCAAGTCGGCCGACTCGGACACCATCGGCCTGGCCCTGGGCACGGTGCTGGACGGCGAGCACTGGGCGCCGCCGGAAGCGCACAACGTGCCGCCCACCGACCGCGCCGAACGCGAGGTCGGGCAGCGCCTGCGCGAACTGACGCCGCAGCAGTTCCGGGTGCTGCAGATGCTCGGCGCCGGCAGCCTCAACAAGCAGATCGCCTACGACCTGGGCGTGTCCGAAGCCACCATCAAGGCGCACGTCACCGCGATCCTGCGCAAGCTCGGCGTCACCAACCGCACCCAGGCGGTGCTGCTGGCCGGCAAGCTGGCCATCGACAGCGACGCCATCGTGCTGCCGCCGGAAGAGGACTGAGCCGCGGCAACGCCTGTCGAAGGCGCGAGCGGAGCGGATGCGGCGCGTGCGCGTCCGCTGCCCGTGCCTACACGGCGCGCTGGCTACCTCCTTGTGGGAGGGACTTCAGTCCCGACGCGCCGAACGCTGAGCGCCATTCGCTGCCTTGGGCGCGGCGGAAGCCACCCCACGCAGCGGCGATGCATCGGTAGCTGCATGTGGGGAACAGCGGACACATCCGTGGCGCTGTCCTGAAGGAGCGCGCACCTTCGCCCGCTCACGCTTTACTGCCGAGCGCCACCACAGGCAACGGCATGGGTGCAGAGGCGAGCATCCTCGACGTCTCCAGCGCGCTGCCGTACCGTCGCAGAGCCATCGCCGATATAGCCGCAGCTATCAAGATAAGCTGCAGGTTCGCGTGCGTTCCAGGGATGTTCGACGCAGTTGGGCGCTGTTAGACTGCGCGTCCCCTTGGGGAGTAGCCTGCTGTCCGCCCTGCGCGGACAGCGCCCGTATCAACAGACTCGGCCGATGCGCCGTGGTGCGGGCAGCCAGTTCGGTTGGCGAGACCAGCGGCGAGTGCGCAAGGCGAAGGCCGGGCGCGCGCGCTCGTCGTTGTCGCCTGTCCCGGTACGGTCCCCCATGTCGTTTCTTTCGATTCTCCTGCTCGGCATCGCGATGTCGACCGACGCCTTCGCCGCCGCGGTCGGCAAGGGCGCGGCGATGCAACGCCCGCGTTGGGCCGACGCACTGCGTGCCGGCCTGATCTTCGGCTGCATCGAGGCACTGACCCCGGCACTGGGCTGGGTGCTCGGCCAGGCCGCGTCCAAGTACGTGGTCGCCTTCGACCACTGGATCGCCTTCGGCCTGCTCGGCGCACTGGGCGTGCACATGATCGTCGCCGGCCTCAAGCCGGAGTCCGACACGCCCGAGGAGGCCGCGCCCAAGCGCCACGGCTTCTGGAACCTGGCCGCCACCGGCTTTGCCACCAGCATCGACGCGATGGCGGTGGGCGTCGGCCTGGCTTTCCTCGACGTGAACATCGTCGAGGTCGCGGCGATCATCGGCCTGTGCACGCTGACCATGGTCACCCTGGGCATCATGCTCGGCCGCGCGCTCGGCGCGCTCGCCGGCAAGCGCGCGGAGATCGTCGGCGGCGCTCTGCTGATCGCGATCGGCTGCACCATCCTGTTCGAGCATCTGCATGGTGCAGGTTGATCGACGGGCGCTGGTGCGGCCGGGATTGGGGATTGGGGATTCGGGATTGGGGATGTGCGGCGACGTGCGCGCCCATCCCACACTGACGGCGCCTTGGATCAAGCCGGCTTGGCGGTGAATTCGAGATAGGTGGACAGGATGTACTTGTCGCCGCTGCGCGGCGGCAGGCCGGCATGCAGGAACATCCAGTAGGGCGGGAAGACCAGCAGGCGACCGGCGCGCGGCGCGATCTCCAGGTCCAGGTCGAGGAAGCGGGTGTGTCCTCCCTCGGCCACGTCGTTGAGATACCACAGGAACACCAAGTAGCGCCCGGTCTCCGCATCGCAGGCGTCGAAGTGCGGCTGGAAGCGTTCGCCGGCATCGGCGCGGTAACGCTTGATCCGCAGGTCGGCCAGGCGCGGCCGCCACGGCACCTCGGCGGTCAGCCCGAGATCGGCGTTGTAGCGGACCAGCGCCGCACGCACCTGCTCGATGAAGAAGCCCTGGAATGCGGGATCGGCAAGACGGCTGACGTTAAGTTCGGTCCAGGCGCTGTCGTCCAGCCCGGCGCGCTGGCCGGCACCATTGCGGTTGTGCTGGGCGGTGCTGTGTTCGAACTGCGCGATCAGTTGCGCGCAGAAGCCCGGCTCCAGCGCCGCATCGTAGACGCGAACGTAGTGACGCAGGTCGAGATGGTTCATGTGCATCGGCACGCTGCCCCTACAGCAGAACGGCGCGCCCGGAATGGACGCGCCGTGTCGTACGCTCCGGCGCCGCCCGCATAGGCAGACGGCGCCGTTTCCACTCAGAAGCGGTAGGTGGCCCGCATCCAGTAGTAGCGGCCGAGCGTGTCGTAGGTGCTCACGTCGGTGTTCGCGTTCAACACGTTGTTCTGGTACATGACAGGCGGCTGCTTGTTGGTCAGGTTGTCCACGCCCAGGTCCAGGCGCAGGTTGGCGCCGGTCATGTCGTAGCCCACCTGCAGCGAGTGATACATGTAGCTGCCGTAGTCCAGCACCACGCCCTTGAACACGCCGTCTGCGGACATGTATTGCGTGGGGTCGCCACTGCCGACCTGCACCTTGCCGATCCAGCGCGTGGTCCAGCTCGCATCCCAGTTGCCCAGCTTCCAGCCGACCAGGGCGTGCGCGCGCCAGTGCGTGTAGTTGCCGTAGGACGCGTTGTAGCGGCCGGCCATGTGCACCACCGTGTCACCGGTGTCGATGTCGTATCGGTGCAGGTAGGTGCTGTCCACGGCCAGGGTGAACTTGCCGTAGTCGGTGTCGGGCAGCGCATAGCTCGCGCCCAGGTCGATGCCCTGGGTGTTGAGCTTGCCGATGTTGACCACCGGCGTCTGGATGTAGTCGATGTTGCCGGCGCTGACGGTGCCCGCGGCGTAGCGGTGGATGTAGCTGCAGTACGGGCTGTTGTTGTCGTTGTAGCAGAGATCGGCCACGGTCTGCGCGGAGATCGACTGGATCAGGTCGTTGAGCTTGACCTTCCACCAGTCGAGGTTGACCGACAGGCCCGGGACGTACTCGGGGCTGTAGACCAGGCCGTAGTCGAAGGAGGTGCCCTTCTCCGGCTTGAGCTGATAGCCGACGTAGCTGGATCCGGACACGATGCCGTTGGTCTGCGACAGGCCCGAACCGGTCCAGCCGGCCGGCACGCCGGCGCAGGCATTGTCATGGCCGCTGCCGCTGTAGCCGATGCACGGGTCGACGAAGTTCGGCGAGTCGGCGGTCGGACCCTGGTAGATATCGGTGATAGTCGGCGCGCGGAAGACCTGCGCCGCGGTGCCACGCAGCAGCAGGTCATGGATCGGCCGCCACTCCACTTGGAAGGAAGCGCTATTGTTACTGGAACGCACGTTGCTGTAGTCGGAGAAGCGGTCGCTGAGAGTCAGGTTGAGCGCGCCGATCGGCGACGACTGTTCCAGTACCGGCATGAACAGCTGCGCATAGGCTTCCTTCACGTTGAAGCTGCCGCTGAGCGGCGAGCCGCAGGCTTCCGAAGAGACCTCGCAGGTCAGGCCGCTGTTGATCAGCGCATTGCTGGACACGGCCGCGCCCAGACTTTCCTTGCGATACAGCGCGCCGACCGCCAACTGCGCGGCGCCGGCCGGCATGTCCCATAGGCTACCGTTGGCGCTGGCCTCCCACTGCCGCATGATGGTGGTGGTTTCCTGGCGCGGGACCGACGCGTTGCTCTGCAGCCAGGCGACGGTGTTGGCACTGCCCTGGTCGAAGATGTTGACCTGACCGCTGTCGATCGCGCTCTGCAGCGCGGGGTCATCGACGTAGCCGTGGCTCCAGGTCCGCTGGCGGTAGTGGCCGTAGTTGAAGTTGGCATCCCAGACCCAGCTGCTGTCGCCGATGCCGCCCTTCAGGCCGATCACGTCCTGGTCGGTGGCGGTGTCGTAGAAGCCTTCCCGCTGGCCGAGCGCGGTGAAGCGCGTGCGCAGCTCATAGCCGTTGGGGCCGAACTCCACGCCGAACGGGTTGTATGGGTTGTTGGCGGCGATGGTGATGCCGTCGTTCTGCGCGTCGAACGGCAGCGGCGCGATCGCGAAGTTGGACATGGTGTGATTGTGGTAGGCGTTGACGTACGCCTGCATCGAGTCGGTGATGTTGAAGCTGCCGAGCACGAAGCCGCCGACGCGCTGCTGCGGCGTCAGCAACAGGTTCTCCGCCTGGTAGTTGTAGGAATCGGCCGAGGAGCTATAGCACTTGTAGCCGCCGCTGCCGTTGCCGGTCAGCGCGCCTGCGTCGGGATCGCAGCCGTTGGCCGCCAGCGTGGTCTTGGGCAGCTTGTAGTAGCCGCTGGGCGTGCGGCTGGAACCGCCCTTGTAGACGCTGCCGCTGGACAGGTACATCGCGTACTTGGAGAACGCGCGATTGGCGCTGGAGACGTCCTTCTGCTTGTTGTAGTCCAGGCCGACCACGACGTTGCCGCGGTCCCAGGTCTTGCCGAAGGTGAAGCTGCCGCCCTGGCGCGCACCGTCGCCACGGCTGGTCTGGCCGTAGTTGGCCGAGACTTCGCCGCCTTCGAAATTCTTGCGCAGGATGAAGTTGACCACGCCGCCGATCGCGTCGGAGCCGTACATCGCCGAGGCGCCGACTTTCAGCACTTCGACGTGATCGATCATGTTGGCCGGGATCGCGTTGACGTCGTTGTTCTGGATCCGGTGGCCGTCGATCAGGATCAGCGTGCGCTGGTCGCCGAGGCCGCGCAGGGAGATGGTCGAGGCGCCGTCGCCGCCGCCGTTGTTGACCTGCGGGTTGGTCGCGGCGCCGGCGATGCCGGGCAGCGCCTGCAGCAGGTCGCCCAGGGTCTGCTTGCCGCTCTGCTGGATCTGCTGGCGATCGACCACGGCGACCGGGCTGGCGGTCTCCACATCCACGCGGCGCACCAGCGAACCGGTGACGGTGAGCTTGTCCAGGGTCACCGGCGCGTCGCCGGACGCGGACGCCGCCGGCGTGGCGCTCTGTGCATAGAGCGTGGCGGGAAGCGTCGCCATGGCCAGGCAAACGGCGTGAGCGAGTCTGTTCTTTGCTACGGACATCGGGAAGACCTCATGTGATGTGCGACAAGCGCCGGCTGCACGCAGGCGCGAACCATCCCGGGCGCGGAAACGCGCGGCGGGTGAAATGGATGCCTCGGGCCAGCGGTCCATTACAGGACCGTCAGGCACTTGTTAGTTTTTTATAAGAAGGGTGTTGTTTCGGTGTGCCGGTGTGCGGCAGTCCCTGACAAAAACACCGCTTCAACCGCGGTACAGCGCGCGCGGCATTTCGCCGTTCAACCCGCAGACGGGAACAGTTCAGACAAGCAGCACGCTCAGTCGACGCGGTAGTCCCAGCGTCGCAGGAACGGCTGCAGCACCGGCAGTACCGGTGCGAAGGCGTCGCGATAGGCGTGCCAGCGGTCCAGGGCCTTGCGGTTGATGCCCTCCACCACCTGCGCGTAGCTCGGCGTGCTGATGAAGCCCTTGGCGCGCGCGTGGCGCTGGAAGTCCAGCAGCCGCTCCGGCTGCTGCAGCTGCAGGAACTGCCCCAGACGCGCCACCTGCGCCTGCGGATCGGCCACCAGGTCCTCGTAACGCAACTCCAGCGTGCGTGGCTGCAGCAGGGCGGCGTGGTAGAGCCAGAACTCCATCGCGTCGGCATAGCCGCGCGCCAGCCGCGGCAGGCTGGCACACAGCAGGGCGAATGCCGGCGAGCGGAACGCCTGCATGTAGCAGCTCAGCAGCACGTCGCAGGGATGGCGCAGCGCCAGGATCACCGGCGCCTCCGGGAACAGGCGCCGGATCAGCGGCAGGCGCAGCAGGTTCAACGGGTTCTTGTCGACCAGGCGCTGGCCCGGCTGCAGCTGCACCACCCCGCGCACCGCCTGCCAGTACTCGGCGCGCAGCGCGTCACAGGCGGCATCGTCGAGCTCGCCCAGTCCGTCCGGCCAGGCCACGCCGCGCGCCTCCAGGCGGTCGGCCAGTCCCTGCAGGAACGGCCGCTCGTCCATCGCCATCAACTGCGGGTGGGCGTCGAGCATCTGTTCCAGCAAGGTGGTACCCGAGCGCGGGAAGCCGACCACGAAGATCGGCGAGTCGGCCATGGCCGGCGCGGTCACCGGCCGCGCCGCGGCATGGCGTGCCGGATCCCAGCGGGCCTGCGCGACCGGCAATGGCGGTGCGTCCGCCGCCGCCAGCTCCGGTACCAGCGCGGCCAGGCCCTCGACCTGGCCGGCATGGCCCTGCGCGCAGGCATGCAGCGCTTCGTCGTGAAGGCCGAGGCGGTCGCAGACCCGCGCCAGGGCGAAGAACAGGTTGCTCTGTTTGCGCCGGTCGACCGCACTGCCATCGGCCAACAGCCCGCGCAGCAGCGCATGCGCCTGCTGCCAGTGGCCCTCGCGCATGGCCAGCACCGCCAGCGCATTGCTGGCGTCCTGGCGCACGTCCGGGTCGTCGATGCGCTCCGGCGGCGGCAGCTGCGCGGCGGCCTCGCGCGCCTGCGGCAGGCGGTTGGCGCGCTCGAGCACCAGCACCAGCCGCGACCAGGCCCGCGCCGGCTGCGCCATTGGCCCCTTGGCACAGGCGCCCAGCAGGGCGCAGGCGGTGTCGGTCTCGCCGCCCTGCGACAACAGCCAGGCCAGTTCCACGGTGGTGTCCGGATCCAGCGGCGGCCACTGCCGCCAGTCGGCGATCAGCGCCTGCACGCGCTGGAAGTCGCCGCACTCATGGCAGGCCATCGCCGCGTGCACGCACAGCGGCGGCGCCTGCGGCGCCAGCGCGTGGGCATCGAGCAGGTGTTCGCGGGCCGCGGCGTAATCGCCGGCGTCCATCGCCAGCAGGCCGAGGTTGTGGTGCGGCAGCGGATCGTCCGGCGCCAGCGCGCGGGCGCGCAGATAGGCCTCGGCGGCCGGGCCGGGTTCGCCGGCTTCGCGCAGCGCCGTGCCCAGGTTGTTCCAGTGCGCCACCTCGTGCGGCTCGCGCTCGGCCAGCGTGCGGTACACCGCGGCGGCCGGCGCCGGCTGGCCCTGCATCTGCAGGCTCATCGCCAGCAGACTGCTGGCCAGGACATCGTCGGGGCGCTGCCGCAGGTAGGCGCGGGCACCGCGTTCGAGGGTCTGCGCCTGGCCGGCCTCCAGCGCCGCCAGCAGGTCCGGGAGCGGGGGGATCGCGGTGTCGTCCAGGGAGGTCATGCGCAGGCGGGTCGTGGGCGGTCCTCCACCTTAGCCGCCCGCCCGCGCCGTGCGCCACGCCGGTCGCGCCGACGGCTGCCACATAACCCATACATTGCCGTTACGAAGGCGCGCGACCGCTCCTAGATCGGATCGTGGTAGGCGGTGAGGAAGGCGCGCAGCGAGGCCGGCTTTACCGGC
>NZ_AQOK01000144.1:0-3657 GCF_000364645.1 Xanthomonas sp. SHU 308
AGCAGCGCGCCGGCCACCGGCCCCGGCATCGCCGCGCGCAGCGCATCCAGCGTCTCCAGGCCGTCGAGCCGGTCGTGCAGGTGGTAATCGACCAGCATCACGTGCGGTGCGCACGCGGCCTGCGCCAGCGCCTCGTCGACGGTGCTGGCGCAGATCACCTCCACCTGCCAACGGCCGAGCAGCGCGCGCATGCCGTCGAGGATTTCCTGATCGTTGTCCACGCACAGCACGCGCAGCCCGGCCAGCGAATCGGCCGCAGCCGCTGCGCGCGGCGCGCGTTGCAGCGCCTGCGGCGGTGGCGCCGCCCGCGGCACGGTGATGGAGAACATGCTGCCGTGGCCGACGCGGCTGCGCGCATCCAGGTCGTGGCCGAGCAGGCGCGAGATGCGCTGGCAGATCGACAGACCCAGGCCCAGCCCCTGCTCGCCCCAGTCGAACGGCTGCTGGTAGCGCTGGAACTCGTCGAAGATCTGCTGCATGTGGTGCGGCGGGATGCCGGGGCCGGTGTCCCAGACCTGCAGTTCCAGCGCCGCGCCACGGCGGCGCATGCCCAGCACGATGCGGCCCTGGCGGGTGTAGCGCAGCGCGTTGGCGAGGAAGTTCTGCAGCACCCGGCGCAGCAGCCGGCGATCGCTGCGCACCCACAGCGGCCGCGCGTACACGTGCAGGCGCAGGCCGCGGCCGGCGGCGATCGGGCTGTACTGCGCGGCCAGTTCGCGCAGTAGCAGGCCGGCATCGACGTCCTCGATGGTCGGGCGCAGGCCGCCGGCATCCAGCCGCGACACGTCGAGCAGGCCGTCGAGCAGTTCCTCGGCCGCGCGCAGCGAGGCGTCCACGCGCTCGGCCAGATGCCGCTGCTCCTCGTTCTGGTGCGCATCGCGCAGGGCCGAGGCGAACAGGCGTGCGGCGTTGAGCGGCTGCAGCACGTCGTGGCTGATCGCGGCCAGGAAGCGGGTCTTGGACTGCTGCGCCAGTTCGGCCTCGCGCGAGCGCTCGGCCACGCGCTGCTCCAGGGTCTCGTTGGCCTCGAGCAGTGCCTGCTCGGCGCGCTTGTAGTCGGTGATGTCGTTGTAGCTGGTGACATAGCCGCCGCCGGGCAGCGGCTGGCCGCGCATCTCGATCACCTTGCCGTCGCTGCGGGTGCGTTCGAACACGTGGGGGGTGCCGGCGCGCATGTGCGCGATGCGGCGGGCGATCTGGTCCTCCACCTGGCCGCCACCGAGTTCGCCGCGCTCGGCGTTGTAGCGGATCAGGTCGGCGACCGGCCGGCCGACGTAGAGCATGCCGTCGGGATAGCCGAACATCTGTTGGTAACGGCGGTTCCATGCGGTCAGGCGCATCGCCGGATCGACCACGCTGACCCCGGCGCTGATGTTCTCCAATGTGGTGGACAGGATCTCGCGGTTGAAGCGCAGTTCCTGCCCGGCCTCGTCGAGCACCGCCACCACCTCGCCCAGGTCCATGCCCGAGCCGCGCAGCAGGCTGGTCAGGACCAGACGCGCGGAGGCCGCACCGATCGAAGCGGCGAGCAGGCGCTCGGTGAACTGCACCCAGACGCGGTCGGCCACCGCGGTGGGCTGCGGCTCGCGGCCGAGCAGTTGCGCCTGCTCGGCGAAGGCGCGGCGGGCGTGGCGCTCGCCGACCATGCGCTCGGCCAGCGCCTGCAGGTCGACCACGCGCACCTGCCCGAGCCAGTCGCCGGCCACTGCCGGGCGCTGCGAGTACGGCTCCAGGAACGGCGCGGCGCGCAGGCGCTCGTCCAGGCCCGGGCGCCAGCGCGCCGACACCAGCATCATCGTGCCGACGTTGACCAGCAGCGACCAGAACGTGCCGTGCGCCAGCGGGTCCCAGCCGCTCATGCCGAACAGCTGCTGCGGGCGCAGCCAGGAGATGCCGAACGGCCCGTCCAGCAGCCACGCCGGCGCCAGCCAGCCGGCCTGGGTCAGCGCCGGCAGCAGCAGGGTGTAGATCCAGGTGGCGAAGCCCAGCACCATGCCGGTCTCCACGCCCTTGCGGCTGGCGCCGCGCCAGTACAGGCCGCCGATCACGCCCGGCGCGAACTGCGCCACCGCGGCGAAGGCCATCAGGCCGTAGGACGCCAGCGTCGTGTCGTTGCTGCTGCTGCGGTAATAGCCGTAGGCGATCAGCGCCAGCAGCAGGATCGCCAGGCGGCGGATCCACAGCACCTTCGAGGCCACGTCGGCACCGGCCGCCTGATGCCCGCGGCGGCGCAACAGCACCGGCATCACCAGGTCGTTGCTGATCATCGTCGCCAGCGCGATGCTGGAGACGATGACCATGCCGGTGGCGGCGGAGAACCCGCCCACGTAGGCGACCAGCGCCAGCGCGGTGCGGCTTTCGGCCAACGGCAGCGCCAGCACGATACTGTCGTCGGCCACGTCGCCGCCGCCGAACAGGGCGATGCCGGCGGCGGCGATCGGCACCACCATCGCCGAGATCAGCACCAGGTACAAGCCGAACAGCCAGCGCGCCTTGCGGATGTCGCCGACGTCGCTGCACTCCACTACCGCCACATGGAACTGCCGTGGCAGGCACACTAGCGCCAGGAAGCTGAGTAGGGTCTGCGAGATGAAGCCCACCGGCGGGGTGTTCTGGAACAGCGTGCGTGCCGACGCCATCACCTGGCCGCCGTCGCGCACGGACAGCCACACGTAGGCGAACACGCCCACCGCCACCATCGCCAGCAGCTTCACCACCGACTCCAGCGCGATCGCCAGCATCATGCCGTGGTGGTGCTCGGTGGCATCGACCTGGCGAGTGCCGAACAGCGTGGCGAACAGCGCCATCCCCAAGGCCACGTACAACGCCGGGTCGGCGTAGAACGGCGCACCGGCGCTGGACTGGCCGCTGAGCACCTGCAGGCTCATCGCCACCGCCTTGTACTGCAGCGCCAGGTACGGCACCACGCCGACCAGGGCGATCACCGCCACCAGCGCGGCCAGGCGCCGCGAGCGGCCGTAGCGCGAGGAAATGAAATCGGCGATGGACACGGTGTTCTCGCTGCGCGCGATCAGCGCCAGGCGCTCGACGATGCGCCAGCCGAACAGCAGCATCAGCAGTGGACCCAGGTAGATCGGCAGGTAGCCGGCGCCGTTGCGCACCGCGCTGCCGACCGCGCCGTAGAACGTCCACGACGAGCAGTACACGGCCAGCGCCAGGCTGTACACCGCCGGCCGCAGCCACGGCCGCTCCGGGTACAGCGGACGGCGATCGCCCCACCACGCCACCGCAAACAGCAGCGCCGCATAGCCGACCGACACCAGCAGCAGGATCCAACTGGAAACCAAAGGTGAGCCCCCACGATGATGGGTGCAGTCTAGAGCGTGCGCGGCATTTCGGCGTGGTCGGGTGTTTGGCTCGCTCCATCTCGCCGGGCTGCGTGTGCACCAGGCTGGTTGCCGCGATACTGTTGCTTTATGGACCCCAGGCGCGGCAGCCACCGCGAGGCGTGCTTGACCAGCCTGCGGCTGTGGTGGAGCGCTTCTTTTAGTTGCTTTTCTTTGCACAAGCTAAAGAAGTGCTTCTCAGCAGCCGAAGGCTGATCAAAGTAACTAGCCCTCAGGCGAAAGTCGTTGCAACCACCATAGCCAGGGCAAAGGCAAAGCTTTCGCCTTGCGGCGAGTTACTTTTCTTTGC
>NZ_AQOK01000145.1:0-5425 GCF_000364645.1 Xanthomonas sp. SHU 308
CCCCGTGCCGACCGTCCCAGTGCCGGCGCAAGCGCAAGCGCAATCGCCGCCAACGCCGCTGCACGCGCAACAGGACACGCCGCAGGAGTCGGCCGCCGCGCAGGCCAGCGCGCCACCCGGCATCGTCGCGCCACCTGCGGAGCGCTACGCCGCGCCGCAGTCGCTGGCCGGGACCACGCCACAGGCGCGCGTGACCTGGCAGGCGCAACTGCTGGGCCACCTGCAACGCTACAAACGCTATCCGCGAGCGGCGCAGCGACGCAGGCAGGAAGGCGTGGCGCAAGTGGGTTTCGCAGTGGACCACGGCGGCCATGCCGGCGACCTGCGCCTGGTCCGCAGCAGCGGCCACGACACGCTGGACGCCGAAGCGCTGGCCACGGTCCGGCGCGCCGAGCCGCTGCCACCACCGCCGGCAGAGATGTCCGGCGATGCGGTGCAGGTGGTGGTGCCGGTGGAGTTCTTCCTGCGCTGAGCGCGATGGTCGTACCCGCGCCGACCGAACCCGCGCTGGTTACTCCAGGTTCTGCACCTGCTCGCGGATCTGGTCGATCAGCACCTTCAGCTCCACCGCGGCGTTGGAGGTGCGGCTGTCCACCGACTTCGAGCCCAGGGTGTTGGCCTCGCGGTTGAACTCCTGCAGCAGGAAGTCCAGGCGCCGGCCCGCCGGTTCCGGCTGGCGCAGGACGCGGCGCAGTTCCTTGATGTGGCTGCCGAGCCGGTCCAGTTCCTCGTCCACATCGAGCTTCTGCAGCCACAGCACCAGTTCCTGCTCGGCGCGGCCGGGATCGACCGGATGCGGCAGATCGGCCAGGCGCGCCGCCAGCTTGGCGCGCTGGCCGTCGCGGATGGCGGGGATCAGCGTGCGCACCTCGCCGGCGATGCGTTCCACCGCATCGACGCGCTCGACGATGGCCGCGGCCAGCTTGCCGCCCTCACGCTCGCGCGCGGCGACGAACTCGGCCAGCACCTCGTCCAGCAGCTCCAGCGCCTGCGCCTGCAGCGCCGCCGGATCGACCGTCTGCCCCTGCAGCACGCCGGGCAGCTGCAGCAGGTCGACGAACTGCACCTGCATCTGCGGGAAACGCACTCCCAGCCGTTGCGCAAGCACACCCAGTTGCTCGACCAGGGCCTCGTTCACCGCCAGGGTCTGCGCTGCCTCCGGCGCGCGCAGGCGCAGCATCAGGTCGAGCTTGCCGCGGCTGATCCGCGCGGCGACGCGTTCGCGCAGTTGCGGCTCCAGCGCGCGCAGTTCTTCCGGCAGGCGGACGCCGACTTCCAGGAAACGGTGGTTGACCGAGCGCAGCTCGCATACCAGCGTGCCCCAGGGAGTGATGCGCTCGGCGCCGGCATAGGCGGTCATGCTGCGGATCATGCGGTGTTCCGGTGCGGACAGGGGGCGAATGTTAACCTAGCGCCCTTTCCTGCCTCACCGACGCGGTCACAGGCCGCGCACGGCCCCGCCCTTCCCGGAACCCCTGCATGTCCTTCTCCCGTCCCAGCGGCCGCACGGCCGATCAGTTGCGCCCGGTCCGCATCGAACGCGCCTTCACCCGCCATGCCGAAGGCTCGGTCCTGGTCAGCTTCGGCGACACCCGCGTGCTGTGCAACGCCAGCGTCGAGAACCGCGTGCCGGGCTTCCTGCGCGGCAAGGGCGAAGGCTGGGTCACCGCCGAATACGGCATGCTGCCGCGCGCCACCCACTCGCGTTCCGATCGCGAGGCCGCGCGCGGCAAGCAGGGCGGACGCACGCTGGAGATCCAGCGTCTGATCGGCCGCGCGCTGCGCGCCTGCGTCGACCGTACCGCGCTGGGCGAGCGCACCATCACCCTGGACTGCGACGTGCTGCAGGCCGACGGCGGCACCCGCACCGCCGCCATCACCGGCGCCTACGTGGCGCTGGTGGATGCGGTGAACTGGCTGCAGAAGCGCGGCGACCTGAAGAAGCCGGTGGTGCTGGGCGCGGTCGCCGCGGTCTCGGTCGGCGTGTACCGCGGCATGCCGGTGCTGGACCTGGACTACGCCGAGGACAGCGACTGCGACACCGACATGAACGTGGTGATGAACGATGGCGGCGGCTTCATCGAGCTGCAGGGCACCGCCGAGGGCCACGCCTTCCGCCGCGACGAACTGGACGCGCTGCTCGGCCTGGCCGAGCGCGGCATCGGCGAACTGCTGGCGGCACAGCGCGCCGCCCTGGCGCAATGAACCGGCGCCTGGCCCTGGTCACCCTGGTGGTGGCCGACTACGACGAGGCCATCGCCTGGTACACCGGCAAGCTGGGCTTCCAGGTGCTGGAGGACGTGGACCAGGGCCACAAGCGCTGGGTCGTGGTCGGGCCCGGCGATGCGCGCGGCGCGGCGCTGCTGCTGGCGCGCGCCAGCGACGACGCGCAGCGCAGCCGCATCGGCGACCAGACCGGCGGCCGCGTCGGCTTCTTCCTGCACACCGACGACTTCCAGCGCGACCATGCGGCGATGCTGGCCGCCGGTGTGGAATTCCTGGAAGTCCCTCGCCACGAACCCTACGCCACGGTCGCGGTGTTCCGCGATCTGTACGGCAACACCTGGGATCTGCTGGAGCCCATCGCATGAAACTGGTCCTGGCCAGCAGCAACGCCGGCAAGCTCGAAGAACTGAAGGCCTTGCTCGACGACGTGGGGGTCGAGTTGATCGCGCAATCCACGCTCGGCGTCAGCGATGCCGACGAGACCGGCCTGACCTTCGTCGAGAACGCGCTGCTCAAGGCGCGCCACGCCGCCCGCGTCACCGGCCTGCCGGCGCTGGCCGACGACTCCGGCATCTGCGTGGACGCGCTGCATGGCGCACCGGGGCTGTACTCGGCGCGTTACGCCGGCGAGCACGGCAATGCGCAGGCCAACATCGACAAGCTGCTGGACGCGCTGCGCGATGTCCCCGATGCGCAGCGCGGCGCGCATTTCTACTGCGTGCTGGTGCTGCTGCGGCATGCCGAGGATCCGCAGCCGCTGCTGGTGGAAGGCCGCTGGCGCGGCCGCATCGCGCATGCGCGTGCCGGCACCGGCGGGCATGGTTACGACCCGGTGTTCCTGGATCCGGAGCACGGCCAGACCGCCGCCGAGATGCCGCTGGCGCTGAAGAACCGCATCAGCCACCGCGCCCTCGCCCTGCAGCAGCTCAAGCAGCGCCTGGCGGACCATCTTGCGGCGCATCCCGCCGAGTGACCGCACCGCGCGCAGGCACCGGGCCAGTCAGGACACCGCGGCGCGCGCAGACTGCCCTGCGCCGCTGCGCCAAGCCCTGACCCCTCCGGCGCCCACACCGCCCGCATCTCCGTTTCCAGATTCCCGCCCGCCATGCCGCACGCCCACGACCATTGCCAGCATCCGCCCGGCACCGCCTGCCCGGATCCGTCCGCGCACGCCGACACCCCGACGCTGGTGCCGCCACCGCTGTCGCTCTACGTGCACCTGCCCTGGTGCGTGCGCAAATGCCCGTACTGCGATTTCAATTCGCATGCGGCCAAGGGCGCGCTGCCGTTCGACGCCTACGTGGATGCGCTGATCCGCGACCTGGACCAGGACCTGCCGCTGGTCTGGGGCCGCGTGGTCAACAGCGTGTTCTTCGGCGGCGGTACGCCCAGCCTGTTTCCGCCCGAGGCGATCGACCACTTCCTGCAGGCGGCCAGCGCCCGGCTGCGCTTCGCGCCGGGCCTGGAGATCACCCTGGAGACCAACCCCGGCACCGCCGAGCACGGCCGCTTCGACCGCTATCTGGCGGCCGGGGTGAATCGCCTGAGCTTCGGCATCCAGAGCTTCGACGACGCGGCGCTGCAGCGGCTGGGCCGCATCCACGACGGCGCCGAGGCCGAGCGTGCGGTGAAGCTGGCGCAGGACGCCGGCTACGCCAATGTCAACCTGGACCTGATGTACGCGCTGCCGCAGCAGACCCTGGCCGAGGCCGAGCGCGACATCGCGCAGGCGCTGGCGCTGCAGCCGACCCACCTGAGCCACTACCAGCTCACCCTGGAGCCGAACACCGTGTTCGCCGCGCGGCCGCCGCAGGGCATCCCCGAGGACGACGACGCCTGGGACATGCAGGAGCGCTGCCAGGCGCTGCTGGCCGAGGCCGGCTACGCGCAGTACGAGGTCAGCGCCTATGCGCGCGCCGGCTACCGCTGCGCGCACAACCTCAACTACTGGACCTTCGGCGACTATCTCGGCATCGGTGCCGGCGCGCACGGCAAGATCAGCTCCGGCGCCGAACAGAACATCCTGCGGCGCTGGAAGCACAAGCATCCGCAGGCGTTCCTGGACGCGGCGGGGACGCCGGCGGCGATCGGCGGCGACGAGTGGATCGCGCCGGAGCGGCGCCCGTTCGAGTACATGCTCAACGCCCTGCGCCTCAACGACGGCTTCGCGCTGCGCGACTTCAGCGCGCGCACCGGCCTGCCGCTGCAGGCGATCGCTCCGGCCCTGGCCACCGCACAGGCCCGCGACTGGCTGCGGGTGGACGCCGGCCACGCAGTCCCGACCGAGCTTGGACGGCGCTTCACCAACGACGTGATCGCCCTGTTCCTGCCCTGAGCCGCGCCGCCGCCTTGGTTGCGGCGGCGGATCGTGCTACATACCGCGCAGAAAAGTATAACGGCGATCACAGGATGCCCCTGTCTGCGACCATGTCGGCCCCGCCAGCGACGCTTGCCAGCGCCGCCATGCCGGCGCGCGTGCGCGACATCCTGCTGGCCTTGAACAGCCTGCTGTGGCAGGCCCTGGAACTGCCGCTGCAGGCGACCCTGGACGAGCTGGAGCAGGACCTGCTCGAGCAGGCCGGACGCGCCCGCAATGGCCAGGTGCAACAGGACCTGTTCCAGGAGGCGCAACGCGTGCGCGCGCAGCGCGGGCGCCTGGCGCCGTTCTACCAGGCGCAGCTGGAAGCCGGGCTTGCCAGGATCCGCAGCCCCTTGGCAACGGCCGCTGCGCCGCGCGCAGCCAAGGCAGGTGCCGCGCAGATGCTGACCCTGGTCGCCGACGTGGATATCGACCGCGACATCGTGCTGCACGAGATCGCCCGCCGCGAGGCGATCCGCTGCAATATCCCGCTGCAGTTGCTCGGCCAGCGCTTCGGCGTGCTGGCGGCGCGGCCCGCCTTCGAGATCGAGCAACTGCCGCTGGGACCGCACGCGCTGTGCCGGCTGCTGCGCACCGCCGGCGAAGCGTTGGGCCTTGGCCTGGACACGCAATTGGCGCTGTATCGCGCCTTCGAACGGCAGGTACTGGCGCGCTACGGCGAGATGGTGGAACGGGCCAATGTCCTGCTGACCCACGCCGGGGTGCTGCCCGGCCTGATCTATCTGCCCTACGTGGCGCGCAGCACCAATGTCGACCCGGGCACGCGGCGCGCGGCGCGCATGCCCGGCGCCGCGGTGCCGCCCGCTGCCGGCAGCGGCC